>WGOA01000083.1 GCA_016124275.1 Bacteroidota bacterium | reverse complement strand
TCACAGGTTCCGTCGCGGTAAATGGCCAAAAGCTGATCGCCTGTGTCGAATTCGCCCAAGGGCAATCCACGGCCTTCCGTGTTGAGCCTACCCACCGATTCGTCCAGCCAGATTGCCCGGCCTCCCAGGGTCGAAGTGCCAATCTCTTTTCGGGTCACTTTGCGGATGGCGTACTTGCTCACAATGTTGCCCTTGGACGAACGGCCCTTTACTTCCAGCTCCGCGAAGTCGTAGTCAAAAGTCTTGGTGTGTGCACGCACCCCGGGTGCGAGTTGAATTTGCACCACCTCCGACTCGCCGTTGGGATTGGCGGTCAAGTAAAGGACTTTGGTTTTGTCTGAAGCGCCGAGCGGATACTCTTTGTCCCGGGTAATGGCCGTGACCTGGAAACGCTTGGCGTAATTGCGGCCAGCGCCTACATCAGCATAAATTAAGTTATAGGTGGTCCGGTCGTCGTTTTTCTTCCAAACCCCCACATGTAGGATGTCCTTGCCTACAAACTTCTTTTCGGCAATGCGGGTGACCACCAACACGCCGTCCTTGCGTAGAACAACAATGTCATCCAAATCGGAACACTCTGCAACAAATTCATCTTTCTTTATCCCATGGCCAATAAAACCCTCTTCGCGGTTCACGTACAGCCGGGCGTTGGCCGCCGCCACGGCAACCGCCTGAATGGTTTCAAAGTCCTGGAGCCGGGTTCTGCGTTCGCGCCCTTCGCCAAAATCCTTGAGCAGATTCTCAAACCATTGGATGGCGTACGGCGTCAGGTGCCGGAGGTGATGCTTGACCTCGGCCAACTCCTCTTCCAGGCGCTTGAGGTGTTCATCGGCTTTGAAGCTGTCGTATTTGGAGATGCGCTTGATTTTGATCTCCGTGAGCCGAACAATATCGTCGGTGGTAACCTCGCGGTTCAGACTGGGCTTGAAAGGATCCAACCCGCGATCAATGGCTTCAATGACCGCCTCCCAGGTCTCGCACTCCTCGATATCCCGGTAAATGCGGTTCTCAATGAAAATCTTTTCAAGGGAGGCGAAATGCCATTTCTCTTCCAGCTCGTGCTTGCGGATTTCCAGCTCCTGGCGCAGCAATTCGCGCGTGTGCT
This sequence comes from Bacteroidota bacterium, assembly GCA_016124275.1. GTDB lineage: Bacteria > Bacteroidota > Bacteroidia > Chitinophagales > BACL12 > WGOA01. The sequence continues at coordinate 40,784 of WGOA01000083.1, read as the reverse complement.
CCGCGTTGATGCGCAAAATTTCGTCCACGCTGAGAAACTGCGGCTTGTCGTCCAAAATGACGCAGGCGTTGGGCGAAATGGACACCTCGCAATTGGTAAAGGCATACAGCGCATCAAGGGTTACTTCCGGGCTGGCATCCGGGCCCAGTTCTACCAGTATTTCTACCAGAGCAGCGGTATTGTCCACCACCTTTTTGATCTTGATCTTGCCTTTTTCGCTGGCCTTGACAATAGAATCCATTAGGGTAGCCGTCGTAATACCATACGGTATGTCACGGATAACTAAAGTTTTCTTATCCAGAATGTCAATGCTGGCGCGCACCCTGACCTTGCCTCCGCGTTTTCCTTGCTGGTAATCGCTGACGTCGGCGATACCGCCCGTTGGAAAATCCGGAAGCAATCTGGTTGGCTTGCCCTCCAGCACTTTAACGCAAGCTTTGCAGAGTTCGCGAAAGTTGTGCGGTAGAATTTTTGTAGCCAGACCCACTGCAATCCCTTCGACCCCCATGGCCAGAAGCAAAGGAAACTTGGCGGGAAGGGTAATCGGCTCCTTCTTTCGACCGTCGTAGCTCAACTGCCACTCCGTAATCTTGGGGTTGAAGGTGACGGTGAGCGCAAACTTGCTCAGTTTAGCCTCAATGTAGCGCGGTGCGGCAGCGCCGTCGCCCGTCCGCACATCGCCCCAGTTGCCTTGGGTATCGATCAGCAGTTCCTTCTGCCCCAGGTTGACCAGAGCATCGCCGATGGCTGCATCGCCGTGGGGGTGGTACTGCATGGTTTGCCCGATGGCATTGGCCACCTTGTGAAAGCGACCATCGTCCATTTCGCGCAAGGCGTGCAAAATGCGGCGCTGAACGGGCTTGAATCCATCCAAAACATGGGGCACGGCGCGCTCCATGATGACATAGCTGGCGTATTCCAGAAACCAGTCCTCGTACAAACCGGAAACAAACACGGAAGGTTTGATGGTCTCCGGAACAGCGGTGGAATGCCCGGATTCGTCCGAAGCGGCCTCCCCGCGGGTTCGGCGCTTTGGCTGGTCCTTGGCCTGGTCTTCCTGCTCGTCTTTTTTCTTCTTTGGCATAGTGTGCTGCGAAAACTAATCCTGGAAAGCTCGCTGATCAGGATGCTACCCGCGATCTGCGGGGTGACCGTTTCGGGCTTCTTTCCTGTTCAAATGACTCTTCCTGATCCATTCCCGGTTCCATTTGGGGTTCCGTTCCCGGTTCCGGCAAAGCTGCCCCTGGGGGAATCCAATCCTTTTCAACACGGAGGTTTTCCACGATGAACTGCTGGCGCTCCGGCGTATTCTTGCCCATGTAGTAGCTCAGGGTTTTCTCCAATGGGGAATCCTTGTTCAAAATGACGGGCTCCAGCCGAATGTCCTGCCCGATAAAGCGCCCAAACTCGTCCGGAGAAATTTCACCCAGGCCCTTGAATCGCGTGATTTCCGCTTTAGCACCCAGCTTGGCCAATGCGGCTTGTTTTTCTTCTTCACTGTAACAGTAATGCGTCTCCTGCTTGTTGCGCACCCGGAAAAGCGGTGTATCCAGAATGAAGAGGTGCCCGTTTCGAACCAAATCAGGAAAGAATTGGAGGAAAAACGTGAGCAACAACAGGCGAATGTGCATGCCATCCACATCGGCATCAGTGGCCACCACCACCTGGTTAAAGCGCAAGCCCTCAAGGCCATCTTCAATGTTCAAGGCGTGTTGCAGCAAATTGAATTCCTCGTTTTCGTACACCACCTTTTTGGTGAGCCCGTAACAGTTCAGCGGCTTGCCGCGCAAGCTGAACACCGCCTGAGTTTGCACATCGCGGGCTTTGGTGATGGAACCAGAAGCCGAATCACCTTCCGTAATAAAGATCATGGAATCCAGACGGCGGTCTTCGTCTTTGCCACTGCGCGGATCGCTGAAGTGCACGCGGCAATCGCGGAGTTTTTTGTTGTGCAGGTTTGCCGTCTTGGCCCGTTGGTTGGCCAGTTTCTTGATGCCCGCAATCTCCTTGCGCTCTCGTTCGTTCTGTTGAATGCGTTTGAGCAGCGACTGCGCTGTGTCGGGATTTCGGTGCAGGTAACCGTCCAGTTCCTTTTTGAGGAAGTCGTTGATGAACGTTCGCACGGCTGGACCTTCCGGCCACAAATGCGTTGAGCCCAGTTTGGTCTTGGTCTGCGACTCAAACACCGGCTCCTGCACCCGGATGGCCACTGCGCCCACGATGGAGGCCCGCACATCTGACGTTTCAAACTGCTTGCCGTAAAAATCGCGGATGACTTTGACCAAGGCTTCGCGAAAAGCTGTCAAGTGCGTGCCCCCCTGCGTGGTGTTCTGGCCGTTGACAAACGAATAGTACTCTTCGCCGTATTGGTTGCCGTGCGTCAAGGCCACCTCGATGTCGTCGCCCTTCAGGTGAATGATGGGGTAGCGAATGCTCTCTTCGTCTGATTTTCGCCGCAGCAAATCCAACAGGCCATCTTTGGACAAGATCTTTTGGCCGTTGAACGCCAGCGTCAGGCCGGCATTGAGGTAGGCGTAGTTCCAGAGCTGGTCGTCCAGAAACTCCGGGCGAAAATGATAGTGCTTGAAAATGGTTTCGTCCGGTTCAAAGCGCACGTAGGTGCCATCAGGCTCGCTGCTGGCTACAATCTTCCGGTCGTCCACCAGCATGCCGCGCTCAAAAATGGCCGTTTTGACCTTGCCTTCGCGAAAGGCACTGACGGTAAACTTCCGCGAAAGCGCATTGACGGCTTTGGTGCCCACGCCGTTCAACCCCACCGCTTTCTGGAACGCTTTGGAATCGTACTTGGCACCCGTGTTCATTTTGCTGACGCAGTCGATGACCTTTCCGAGCGGGATACCCCGCCCAAAATCGCGAACCTCGACATAATCCGGAGCAACCGTGATGTCAATGCGCTTGCCATAGCCCATCATGAACTCGTCAATAGCGTTGTCCACCACCTCCTTGAGCAACACGTATATGCCGTCGTCGGGACTGGAGCCGTCGCCCAGTTTGCCGATGTACATGCCCGGACGCAGCCGCATGTGCTCAATCCAATCCAACGTGCGCACGTTGGCTTCGGTGTACGCCGTCTCCATCTGCGGCGTGTTTTTGGTCTTGTTAAATTCTGCAGCCATAGCGGGGGAAGGGGGTAGCGTTCATTGCACCAGGGTTGAGGGAACAGCAGCGGCGCTGCCCTGAGCCAACCAGGCCCTTCGAACTACCTCAAGGCCGCAAATTAACCAAGCAGCCTTTGGAACTGGTGAATGTTTACCCACCACTGTGCAGCAAAGTGGATAAGTTTAGCCGCAAAGCTGGACGAAAGGGGTCGCGAAGGCCGAAAATTGGAGCCTGCTCTGGCATCAGGCCGGCTGGCCGAGAGCCTTGAGCACCCGCAGGTGACTCTTCAGGGCTGTCCAGAGGCTGGAATACTCGTAATAGGGCAGGTCAAATTCGCGGGCTGTCTGGCGCACAATGTGGCTCAGCTTGCGGTAATGCACGTGGCTTATGTGCGGGAACAAATGGTGCTCAACCTGGTGGTTTAGCCCTCCGGTGAACCAAGTCACTACCGGACTGCCCGATGCAAAATTGGCCGTTGTGCCCAATTGGTGAATGGCCCAGGTGTTTTCCATGGTGCCACTGGGATGCGGCACATAGTGGTCAGGCCCTTCCACCACGTGGGCTAATTGAAAAATGGTGGTGATGATGAACCCTGCAATGGCATGCGCCAATACAAAACCCAGCACAGCAATCCAGGGATTGACGCCCAATACGATGGGCAAAACCAAGAGCAGGCTGAAGTATAAAGCCTTGGTGACGCTCATGATGATCAGCTCCTTGCGGGGTTCAAAGCCGGCTTTTGCCGCTAATCCGTTCTTCCGGTATTCGTTCCATTGGCGAAAGTCCTTGAGCGTAACCCAACTGATGGTGGCCAGGCAGTAAAGACCAAGCGCGTACAAATGCTGAAAACGGTGATGCGGTTTGACGACGCCATGGGGGCTCAACCGCAAAAAAGGCTTGTCGTGGATGTCTTCATCCAGCTCGTAAATGTTGGTGTAGCTGTGGTGCAGCAGGTTGTGCTGGATTTTCCAGGTAAAGGAACTGCCGCCGACCAAATTCATGGTGTAGCCCAGCATTTCGTTGACCCACTTGCGCCGAGAGACCGAGCCGTGGTTGGCATCGTGCATAACACCTAAACCGATGCCTGCCGTGCCCAGACCCATAACCGCATACAACAACAGGGCCCAAGCTCCAGGCAAAACTCCCGCATAAATCAAAGCGAGGGGTGCAAAAAACATGGACAGCATCACCGCTGTTTTTACGCCCATCCGAAAGTCAGCCGTCCGACTTATTTTGTTTTCCTCAAAATACGTATTAACGTTCTCCCTCAGCGCTTTAAGAAATTGCCGCGGGTCCTTTCGGTTGAAACGGACATAAGGCGGAGAAGCCGTTTTGGCGCTTGTTTCGTCAACCTTTTCGGCGACTGTTTCGGCGACTGTTTTGGCGACTGTTTTGGCGTTTGATGGCTGCCCCAATTCAGGCCTTGTTGCGTGCTCTGATTGTTGCCTTTTTTCTGGCGAAAGCGTCTGCGTGGTGCTCAATGGATAGATTTCGTCAATTTGGCAAAGATACGCTGAACCGGGGGTTTTCCAGACCTGGCCAGCGGTTGCACACCCGAAAAGGCGCTGATCTTCCACCCGATGCGCCGAAAATCGGCCGGATCGGGCGCGCTTTGGACCGGCAGCCCTTTCTGGTAGGGTAATTTATGCGTCTAATGCCAGGCGAAGTTCGGCGAGGTTTGCGCAGCTGTCCGCTAAAAAAAGTACCTTTAGAAAAGGAAATTCCAAAAATCCCTCTCCCCTCTCTCATGGAATCCTTCGGCGAAATCCTCTTGTACGCCATTCCCGGTTTTGTGCTGCTCATCCTGCTTGAAAACGCGTGGGGCTGGTACAAAGGCGTGCTGCACTACCGGCACATGGACACCATTTCAAGCCTGAGTTCCGGCATGACCAACATCATCAAACAGGTGCTTGGGCTTACGTTTGTGGTTCTCAGTTATGCCTGGCTCGAAAGCAAAATAGGCCTTTGGCATTGGAACGTCCAAAGCCCTTCCGACGTTCCCTGGTGGGCCTGGATTGCCGGGTTTATTGCGCTGGACCTGGCCGGCTACATCGGCCACCGGCTGGCCCATGAAATCAATGTGCTTTGGAATACTCATATCGTGCACCACAGCTCTGAAGAGTTCAACCTGGCCTGCGCACTGCGCCAGGAAATTTCGCACTTTACCAATTGGGGCGTTGTGTTTCTGCTGCCCGCGGCCCTGCTGGGTGTACCGGATGTGGTGATCGCCGTATTGGCGCCCTTCCACCTGTTTGCCCAGTTCTGGTACCACACCCAATACATTAACCGCATGGGCTGGCTGGAGCATGTGCTCGTTACGCCCAGCCACCACCGCGTGCACCACGCCATTAACCCCGAATACCTGGACAAGAATTACAGCCAGATTTTCATTGTTTGGGACAAGCTGTTCGGCACCTTTCAGGAGGAATTGCCGGAGGTAAAGGCGGTGTATGGCGTCAAGCGACCCGTGCATACCTGGAACCCGATCCTGATCAATTTCCAGCACATGGCCTTGATGTTCAAAGACACCTGGCACACCCGCAACTGGCTGGATAAAATCTGCCTTTGGTTCAAGCCAACGGGCTGGCGGCCAGCCGATGTGGCGCAGAAATTTCCCGTACAGGTGCTTCAGGATCCCTACGCACAGGAAAAGTATGAAACGGCAGCTTCTCCGCTCCTCCTGGGGTTCAGCTATGCGCAGTTGATCGTCAACAACCTGTTGCTCTTGTTCTTTTTTGGCAACATTGCGGCCATTCAGGAAGCCTGGGGCTTTGCGGGCATGCTCACCTACGGGGTCTTCATCGTTTTCGCCATTTTCAGTTACAGCACCCTCATGGACCGGAGTGCCCATGTCGCATGGCTGGAGCTGCTCAAATCCGCTGCCGGTATCGGCATCATGGTGGCACTCGGGGGAACCTGGTTTGGCATTGAATCGCTGCTGCCGTTTGGTTCAGGCCTTGTGGCCGCCTGGCTGGTTGCCTCCGCCGTTCTCACCGGTTGGATTGTTTGGCGGGAGATCCGGGAACCCCAGCAGTTGTCTCCGGCTTAGGCTGCGAATTTGGTGGCCAAAGGATGCTGTTAGCTGGCTAAAACAGGAGCAGTATGCCAGGTAACCGTGCTCACATCAATGGTCTCTTCACGTCCGCGCAAGGTTAAGTTGCCCAAAAATTTTGGTTCGAAACTGGGATGCGCCCCAAGGAGCGACAGCGTGGGAACGGATACCAGAAAATCCACCCCAAACTGGTTGCAGAGTTCCTGAATCCTGGCCGTAGTGTTCAGCACATCTCCAGAGTAAACGATGTCGCGTTTGATGCTGCCCAATTCGCCTGCCGTAACCGAGCCGTGGTGCAGGCCACCCTTGAACGTGGGCACAATACCGTATTTAACCTCATAGTACGGGGCCAGGCTCGCCAGTTTCTCGCGAATGTGGGCAAAATAGCGCAGGCAATTGTGGTTCATTAAGCCTTGTTTCAAGGGCCAGGAGATGACAACTTCATCTCCAACATACTGGTAGATTTCGCCCCGATAATCGGCAATGCTTTCCGCCATGTCTGAAAACACATCGTGCAGGAGCCGGAAGTACTGCTCATTTCCAATTTTCTCCGCGATAGCGGTGGATGACTTCATGTCCAGGAACAAAAAGATGCGCTCTTCCTGCCGCGGCTGGTGGTATTGGCCCATCAGGAATTTCCACAACACGCCCGGGCCAAACTTGTCGTTAATCTGAAGCATAAACATGGTAAAAAAGGAAATAACCAACCACAATAAAAAATATACGAGAGATAGTGGAGTAAATACCCGCACTACGGCCAGGCTCAGGAAAGCCGGCCCACTAATGGCCGGGCCTGTTTCAAAATATAAAAAAAAGGAGGAAGTAATGAGTGAAACAAATAAAAATATAATAATGTATGTCAATACAGTATACGTCATGGCCAGCTGAAACGAGTTGCGCCGAAAAACGGTGCGGTGCAACCAAACAAACAGACTCCCGCCAAAAACGCCCGCCATCAATCCGGTGAGTGTGTTTACTCCGAGATTAACCCAAACATTGTTTTCAGGGATTGGACCAAGGCTGAAGGAAGCCCCCCAAATGGCTTCGTTGTAGAAGGTGATAAACCAATTGATGAGCAGGTACGCCAGGGTAATGTTGGCCACTGCCCGCATATCGTTTGTGGTTAACATTCGCATGGTTTAATACTGCTGTTGGCGAAAGCTTTCCCGGCAAAGACCGGTTACGCGCTTAAAACCAAGACCAAGGTAGCAAGCGTTCCCTTTAGGGTGTTCCGCAAGGGTGCTTAAAAAAACTTTTGAACCAAGGCCTGCCCATTGTTTTTACCGCCAGAGTTTCTTTCGGTGACCTTAGAGCGTAAACGTTTGGCGGAATGCAGCATTTGGAGCTTTTAGGAGTACCCTAAAGTTTACCGGCCAGGCGCAGTACCTCAATTTCAGCCAATTTGGCTTGAAAACGGGCATTGTTCTGGCTGTTGCGAGCCTGTACCCATTGCAATTGTGCATCGCGGAACGCCGTGCCATCCAGCAAACCCGATTCGAACCGCTCCCGAGAGCGCTCCCGGTTAGCCAATGCCGTGGCCACGTTGGTGGCTTGCAGGGCCAATATGCGCAGCGCATTTTCATAGGCTGTCCAGGCATTCAACCATTCAGCTTCCAATTGCCTGCGGGTATCCTCCCGTTGCAAGGCGCTGCTGCGGTAGCTCATCTCGGCATTTTGCGCGGCAACGCGGCGCGTGCCCCCCGTAAAAATGGGGACACTCAGGTTGACGCCCGCACTGAATCCAAGGTTGCGGTTGGTGACAATAAAACTGGCATCCTGATCGCTGAGCGAATACCCGTAACCCGCTTCCACACTTAACGTAGGCCAAAATCCGGCTTGCGCAACCTGCCAGTCCAGCAAAGACAAGCGTTCGTTGAGCTCCGCCGCTTCCAGGCGTCCATTGTCCGATTGCATGGCAGCCTTGAGCGCTACCTGATCCATCATTTCCTCCAACGGCACCTGGTTGGAAACCAAAACCGGGGCATCAACCACTCTGCCCAAAACGAGGTTGAGGGCATGGTTGGCCTCGGTCAATGCCTGCTGCGCCTGAAATAGAAGCACGCGGTCACTGTTCATGGCCACTTCGGCATTGAGCACTTCCAGGCTGCTGCCCGTGCCATAGGCCTCTCGGGCTGCGGCGCGCTCGTAGCGCTCCGAAGACACTTCGACCAGTTCCTGGAAAGCCTCCAATTGCTGGGTGCTGCGCACGGTATTGTAATAAGACGCAACCACCTGAACCGCCAGGTTCTCTATGGCCAAAGCTGTTTGAACACCCGCCGCTAAGGCCTGTGTCTTGAGCCATTCATAGGTCTTAAACGAAGCCGATCCCGTGAGGGAATAACTCAGTCCCAGATTGGCCACGGTGTTGCGCGAAGCCGCCCCGTTTTGCTCAATCCCGGCAACACCAGGATCGGCAAACTCCAGCCGCGTGTTGTTCACGCCATAGGTGTACCCACCGGTGGCCACTACACTGGGCAGCAGTCCGGCAACACCCGGCGTAGCGCTGTTCTCGGATTGATCGCGGGTCAAACGCACCGACTGAAGGGAGAGATTGTTTTGCAAAGCCTCCGCTAAGGCAGCCTCGAGCGAAAGGGTATCTGCGCCTTGAACAGCGGCATTGCCCGGTAACTCTCCTTCCTGCTGGGCCCGTGCGCTGCCCCCCCCCGCTCCTAAAAAGATAACCAAAGCCAGCATGCCGACTACGCCCGCACCAGGCCCCCGACCGACCGCCACCGGCACAGGAGCTGAGTCATGAGGCTCCCAGTCCATCTCCTGAACGGCTGGCTCCACGCTTTCCGGGCTCACCTTGCGATCATTCCAATACCAGGAAGCAAAACGCTTCAGATCATTTGCTGTGGCCAAGAGGACCGGCAAAACAATCAGGTTCAACGCTGTGGCAACCGCCAGGCCGTAAGCGACGGATACGGCCATGGGGATCAAAAACTGCGCTTGAAAACTGCGGTTTAGAATTAAGGGGGCAAGACCTGCAATCGTGGTGAGGGAGGTGAGGATGATCGGTCGGAAACGGCTCAGTCCTGCATCGAAAAGTGCGGTACGGAATGGGCGGCCCTCTTTCAGGTTTTGGTTAAATGCCGCGACAAAAACCAACGCATCATTGACCATGATTCCGATGAGGGCAATGATGCCCAGCACGGAGAAGAAGCTAATCGGTTTGTCGTGAAAAAAATGGCCCCACACCACACCGGTGTACGAAAGCGGCAACAGCAGAAACACAATCAGCGTTTGTGCAAAGCTTCGGAAGGTGAGCACAATCAGCACCACCATCAGCAACAGGATGATGGGCATAACCGCAGCCATGCTTGCCGCTGACTTTGCCTGTTCGCGAAACTGCCCTTCGAACCCGTGGCGGACACCCGGATGGCGGGCCAGAATAGGTGGAAGAATCTCCTTGTCGATGGTAGCGATCATGTCGGTGACGGAAGTCTTGGAGGTAGCGACATCTGCTTCCACCAAAATTTCCCGCTGACCATCCGTGTGGTTAATGGCGAGCGAACCGCGCATCACCTCAAAATTGGTCAACTCAGCCAGGGGAAAGGATCGCCCATCGGCAGTTCGGATACGCATGTCGGCCAACTGGTTCTGGTTAGCCCGATCCTCCGGCTCATAGCGGACCCATACTTTAACTTCATCAAGGCCGCGCTGCAGCCGCTGCACTTCGCCCCCAAAAAAACCTTGCCTGACCTGGGTCAGGATGTCTTGCGGCGTTAAGCCCAACAAATGCGCTTGCTCTTTTAGCGTTAAACGGATCTCGCGTTGGCCCAACTGATCGTTGTCCGTAATGTCTTTGAGCTCCTGGAGATTGCTCAATTCGGTTTTTAATTCTTCAGCGGCAGCCCGCAGCTCCTCCAGGTTATTGCCCCGCAAACCAATGGACACCGGTTTTCCAAACGCCGAATAAGAGCCAAACGTCAATTGCTCTGCCTCCGGAATCTGACCGGTCTCAGCCCTGACGGCTTCCGTAACTTCCAATATGGACATTCCGCGCTCTTCAGTGTCCAGCAACAAAACATTCATGGTGCCGGTATGACTGCCATTGACGCCCAAGCGCTTGTCAATAGCCAATACTACATCGCTGCTGTCTTTTCTTGTACTGGCTAAGGTGCTGTTTGCACGCAAAACAGCTTGTTCAATATGATCAATCCACTTCTTGGTAACTTCTTCGCGGGTGCCCGATGGCATAACTAAATTTATGGTAATCTCATCGCGCTCAATGAAGGGGAAAAACGTGGTTTTGACTAATCCGCCCTTGATGGCGCCCAAACTGCCTACCAGCAGCGCCACTGGAATGGCCAACCCGATGGCCTTGTTGTCCAGGAAGAATCGGAGTACGGGTGCGTAGAGTTTATCGCGCTGAAAAATCATGAAGCGATTGGTGGCCTCCAGCAGCGGATTTGATTTGTGGCTGGGATCCAGGGCTTTGGAATGCGCAACGTGCGCTGGCAGGGTCAAAAAGCCTTCCAACAGCGAGAACAGCAGGGTGGCAATGACGATAAACGCCATCTGACTGAAGAAATCGCCAATGCGACCTTCAATGAAAAAGAAGGCGGAGAAAGCCACCATCGTGGTTAAAATGGCGGTTAAAACAGAAGGCAATACTTCGAGTGTACCATCCATCGCCGCCCGAATGCGCGGCTTGCCCATTTCAAAATGCCTGTAGATGTTTTCAGAGATCACAATGCCATCGTCCACCAAAATGCCAATGACCAAAATCATCCCGAACAGCGAAATCACATTGATGGTTATTCCGGCAAAACCCGCCAGAATGAACATGCCGGCAAATGAAATTGGAATGGACAAGGCTACCCAGAAGGCCAGGCGCATGTTGAGGAAGAGCGCCAAAATGATCAGGACCAGAGCAACCCCCTGTATCCCGTTGGTCTTGAGCATGTCAATACGCTGGCGCAAGGTCTTGGATGAATCGGTGATGATGGAAGCCTCTACCACATCCTGGCGCTCATTAAAAGCAGCGACATAGTTGCGCATCGTGTCGGTAATGAACAAGATGTCTTCTGTGTTGGTGTTAAAGACATCCACCGTTACGGAAGGCGCCCCGTTGTATTCACTGCGAATCGGGTTTTCGGCCCAAACATCCCGAACATCAGCAACATCAGCCAGGCGCACGATGCGTCCGTCAGCGGCCGTTTTCAGCACCAGATCGCGCAAGTCTTCGGCGAAATAGCCCTTGCCATCGTAGCGGATCAGGAGCTCTTCTTCCGCCCCTTTCACAGACCCACCCGTCAGTTCCAAATTGCCCGCCCGCACCCGGTTTAATACTTCCTGGAAGCTGAGCGAATAAGCGCGCAAAGCATCCTCGCGCAGATTGACCACAATTTCCTCTTCAGGAAAACCGCCGAGCGTTACTTTAGAAATGCCTTCTACGGCCAACAGATCGCGCTCCACTTCCCGCGCTTTGGCCTTTAGCGTGTTGAGGTTTACCTGGCCGTGAATAGCAAAGCCCATGGCCAGGGTTGTGGATTCTACCTTGAACACCACCAGGGGCTCCATGCCCACCGGGAATGACGAAATCCGATCGACCGCGTTTTTCACATCCTGCAAAACCAGGTCGGTGTTGCTGCCCCGCTGCACTTCAATGTTCAGCGAACCGCTGTTCTCGCGCGAAACAGAGGTTACCCGCTCCACCCCACTGGTGCCGCGAAGCTCATCTTCAATCTTGAGCACAATGCCTTCCTCAATTTCCTCAGGACTGGCCCCGGGGTAAATGACCTGGATGCTGATGGCCCTGCTCGGCGTCTCGGGAAAAAAAGACGACTGAAGCCGACTCAGGCTAATCAGGCCAAAGATGACCAGGACAAAAAGCAGGACATTGCCGGAAACCGGATACTTAATAAAATATGAAATAAGACCCTTCATATGAACTTGTTTAAATGGAAATCAATCGGTGAGGTTTTAAACGAGCATCCCTAAAGACTGTCTTGCGTCAACCGCACCACCATGCCCAGGTGCGCGCCAGGCAAACGTTGATTCACCAGGCGTTCCCCATCCACAAGGCCGCTGGCTACCACCTGCTTTCCATAACTGTACACCACGTTGGGTTTGCGCAGCGCAAGGGTCTCCGCTTCAATAATCCACAATGTGCCATCATCGCGCAAAAGACTTCGGTCCAAACTAATGGCACCGTCCACAGGAGCTCCCTTGATGGAGCCGCTGAGGTACAGCCCTTCGCGCAACCCTGATCCTCCAACTTTTATATAAATTCGAATAGTTTGTGTTCCTGCGTCAACCGATTGGCTGATCCGATCGATAACGCCCTTCCACTGGCCTGCAGCCCCCTCTTCGCGCAGCGTCACCTCCATGCCCGGCTTCACGTAAGGGAGATCCCCCTGCGCGATAGAGGCCTCCAATTCATAGCGGTCTGGATTAAGGAACTCGCCTATTTTAGCGCCAGCGCGAATCAGGCTTCCCTGATCCACATCGCCTTGCACCACCACGCCCGAAAAAGGTGCATACACCGTGTATTTGGCCAATTGTGCCTCTGCAGCGGTGATGCTGTAATATTGGTTAAAGACATTGTTCACTGCGAGAAAATTTCTCGCCTTATCCTGCTCCACTTTCGGCAGTTCGCGCAGCGGAGTTTTGGCGTCAAACACCCGCACATATCCTTCCCAGTCCGGGGCAAGATCGGGATAGTCCACCTTGAGATCCGCCAAAAGCCGGATGAGCAAACTCTGGTAAGCGGCTCGCTGCGCTATCAGCTGCAAGCGCTGGTCAGTATCGTCCAGGCGAAACAGCACCTCGCCCTGCCGGAAAAACGCACCTTCCTGAAAGGCTTTTCCGCCGCTGAGCAAGCGACCGGATACTTCGGCATAGAGTTCCACCCGCTGACTGGCCCTGAGCCGGCCCGTCAAGGGAACTTCTGGCTGGACGGTTCCGTTGCGCACCTCCAGCACGCGCACCGCCGGCGGGACGCTCTTGATGACTTTGCGCGCAGGCTCCTCTTTTTGAGCGGCCATAAACTTGTTCAGGCCAAAGCCGGCAGCCAGGATGAGTACGGCCACGACGAGGGAAATTCTTCTGAACCACATAAGAATATTGGTTAGGTTGTGTTAGTGAGTGGGTCCCTTGCGGATCTTGGGGGTTGAGCTTGCAACGGTGGGCACCTTGCTGATGGCGGCAATGATGAAATCGGCCAACTCCGTTTTTCGACTTTCCAGAAAACCATCAAATTCTTCGTCGCTCAAGCCATGCGAGTACATGATCATAGGGCGCGCCAGGAACGGATGGGTGCACAATGAGATGATGTTGGTCATCAGCTGCAGCGGATCCGTCGGGCGAATAAGACCGCGTTGCTCGGCGTCTTTGACCAGTTTTTTAACCGCCTGCGCATAACCTTGCTTGCGCTTGTGCTCCAACCTGCAGGCCCACAATTCAGGATGCCGCTTGAGCTCCATCAAAACGAATTGCGGCAAATACGGGTGCTGCTGCAAAAAAGTAATCTTGGCCTGCACAAACGACCGGATATGGTCAAAAAGGTCTCCGCCCTTTTCCAACACCGATGAATGAACAGCCAACATATCATTGAAGTCCTGCTCAAAGACTGCGGAAAACAACTTTTCCTTGGATCGGAAATAATAATGGAGAAGGGCTTGGTTTAAGCCCGCAGTTTCTGCAATCTCCTGCATGCGGGCTCCATCCATGCCCCGCAAATGGAAAACGGTGCGCGCGGCATCCAGAATCAGCGCCTCCGGCGACTTGGCCATCCGCGTTTCTGAATCACCGGCAATACGCCCATGTTCGGGAGTTACCGGAAACTCCGAAGCTTCCGAGGCTTCAGGCGAAGGGCGCCCGCTTGATCCTGCAACCTTTGCAGGCGATTGCAGCGCTTTGGCGGGTGGACCTTTATCAGCGGGTCTTCGGGCCATAAACAAGAGCATGGATGGGGCGCAGAAACCGCTGCGTTGCCATGGGCAGCAAGCCTCCTGAAAAGCTGCCCCTGCACCCATCGTTGAATCGAGCGCAAATATACCCCGCGCTTTTAAAAATTTAACCAGTTAGTTAAATTAGTTCATTAATGTTCAAACATAGAATACCGGGAGGCCTTTTCCCAGTCATCGCGGTAGATCTCCTGCAAGGATTTTAACTGTGTGGGAGCAATCAATGGCCCTGAAAACCAGCGCTTTGGCAACAAACGAGCCGCATAGAGTACCGCATAGCAAGCCAGCAGCCGGCCTCGCCGGGCCAGCCAGGGCGTTTTACCGTGCGCGATCGGCTGCCGAAACCAGCGCCTGCTGAACACCCGCATCACCAAGAGTTGGTGTTCGCTGTAGGAGGCGTGGACGGTATCCAGGCGCACCGCTGCCTGGTCGTAAGTAGCTCCCAGCAAGCCCGCGAACTGTTGCAGCCAGGCAGCAGGGTCCTTCCGCAATTCTTCGTAGAGCAACACCAGCGGTGGTCGGCCAAAACAGGCCTCAAGAAAGCGGAGCTTGGGCAGGAACAGACCATCGGCGATTTTCCAGAGCCCCTGGTCAGCGGTCCCGTCAATAAACTCGGAGAACGCCAGGGGGCTGCCGTTTTTGATGTGCCGGCGGTACTGCGAGGCAAACCAGCCATCCTGCCGGCGCAAAACAATAACAGGAACAATGGTCAGGCCGTTCCTGCCCGATAGTTGATCCCGGAACCAGGTGCATTCGCGCTCCAGTTGTTGGTCGAATTCGCGGCTGATCAGGTAGCGGCCCGGTCCCTGTGCGGCCAGCCATTCCGGTGCACGGCGATAGCGCGTGCGCTGCAAATAGCGGATGCCTTTTAACCGCGGAAAGAAGGCGTACTGCAGAAAGGTTGACGCAGCCTTGCCAAGGCCAACGTGGAAAAACACCACCTGATCCGCAGTACTGCTGACGGCGGGTGCCGGGGCCCTTCCCCCGAAAGAAGCCGACCCGGCGCCAGCGTCTTGTGCTGCCATCAAAACTCGCGGTTCGGATCCCAGCCTTCCAGGTAGTCGGCAACGCGGCGCACAAAACTGCCACCGAGGAACCCATCCACCACACGGTGGTCATAAGCGTGGCTCAGGAACATCATGTGGCGAATGCCGATGAAATCGCCTTGCGGTGTTTCAATGACCGCCGGCTTTTTGCGAATAGCCCCTGCCGCCATGATGGCGACCTGCGGCTGGTTGATGACGGGCGTGCCCATGACATTGCCAAAGGTGCCAACGTTGGTCACGGTATAGGTGCCGTCCTGCACTTCTTCCGGCTTGAGTTTGCCCAAGCGCGCGCGGTTGGCCAAATCATTGACGGCGCGCGTGAGGCCAAGCAGGTTCAGTTGGTCCGCGCGTTTGATGACCGGCACAATCAAATTGCCGTTGGGCAGGGCCGCAGCCATGCCAATATTTATATCTTTTTTTACCAGAATACGATCGCCATCCACGGACACGTTGACCATCGGAAAATCGCGAATGGCCTTGACGATGGCCTCAATGATGATGGGCGTGAACGTAATCTTTTCTCCGGTTTTCTGCTCAAAGGACTTCTTGATCCGCTCGCGCCACTGCACGATCGGGGTCATGTCGGCCTCCACGAACGAGGTGACGTGCGGCGAGGTGTGCTTGGAGCGAACCATATGTTCCGCAATCATCTTGCGCATGCGGTCCATTTCCACAATCTCCACGTTGCCGCTGACCATCGGTTCTGCGCTAACGCGCGCAGGGCTCGGCGTAGGACTGGGGGAAGCGCTCACGGGACCGGCAACAGGCGAAGGGCTTTGCGCGGGCGTGGCCCCCGCCGGTGAAGCCGCGGGGCTGGCCGCAGATCCGGAAGAAGCAACAGCAGGTTTTACTGCCGGCGAAGCCCCGGTCTTGTGCGACTGCACGTAATCCAAAATATCGCGCTTGGTCACCCGGCCTTCGCTGCCAGTTCCAGGCATGGCCTCCAGTTCGGTCATGGAAATGCCCTCCTCGCGCGCAATGTTCAACACCAATGGGCTGTAAAACCGCGCAGCACTAGAAGCAGGTGCCGCAGCCGGGCTGGCCGCACCATAGCTGCCAGAGCCGTTGGAGGAAAGCGCAACAGGTTGGGGAGCGGACGCGGCAGGCTTGGCTGCGGCCACAGCTTGCGCTACGCTCGCCTCCACCTTGTCCGCTGTAGGCACCTCCTGTGCTGTTGGGGAGGCAGCGGCTGCCGGTGAATGCCCGGCGCCAATCTGCTCCCCTTCTGTGGCAATAACAGCGATGATCTTGCCGATCTCCACCGTCTCGCCTTCCGGAAAGCGCATTTCCACCAAAACACCGGCAAACGGAGAGGGAACTTCAGAATCCACCTTGTCTGTTGCGATCTCCAAAACCGGCTCATCCAGCGCTACCGCATCTCCTGGCTGCTTGAGCCATTTGAGAATAGTAGCCTCCATGATGCTTTCGCCCATTTTGGGCATAATCAGTTCTGCCAAAGCCATTTAGGCAAAATTTTGTCTATAAATTGAGGATGTCCTAACGCTGTAAAGGTAACGGTTTTTAAGGCCCTTTGCCTAACCCAACGCCCCATCCATCAGCCGACGCAGCATATTCAATGCCGCAACGGTACTCCACTCCATGTTCGCGGCGCGGTCTCCGGGGAATTGGACGCGCTTGACGTGCGAGAATCCGTCTCGGGTAGCCACCCCAATGTACACGGTGCCCACAGGTTTATCCTCCGTACCGCCATCCGGTCCGGCAATGCCGGAAACCGCTGCTGCGATATCCGCATCAAAGACACGCAAGGCCCCCGTGAGCATTTCCTGGACCGTTTGCTCCGAGACAGCCCCATAGTGAGCCAGCGTCTCCGGGTTTACCCCAAGCAACGAAGACTTGGCCTCGTAGCTGTATGCGGTAACCCCGCCGCGAAACCAGGCGCTGGAGCCGGGAACGCGGGTAAGCCGGGCCCCGATCTTGCCCCCGGTGCAAGACTCTGCGATGCCCAATTGCCAGCGCCGGGCCGCTAAACGCTCCAACACCCCTTCCTCCAGGCTGCTGTTATCCAGGCCGTGCACATAGTCGGCAATGCGGGCCCGAAACTGGTCCAGCCACCCCTGCAACTCCGTTCCCAACGCCTGCGCATCTGCGCCCTTGCCGGTCAGCCGCAACTTAACTTGCCCCAGACTGGGCAGGTAGGCCAATTTAATGTGCGGGGGAAGGGCCTCTTCCAAATCGGCAACTTTCTCTGCGATCTGGCTCTCGCCAATGCCCGCTGTGAGCAGGTGGCGGTGTTGTATCGGAGGCAGTTCGAATCGCTTCTGCAAGGCGGGCAGCACTTGTTCGGTCATCAGGTGCCTCATTTCATGGGGCACTCCGGGCATGGACACCAGCACCCGGTTGTTTCGCTCAAACCACATGGCTGGTGCTGTACCGCGCCGGTTTAGCAAAATATCCGCCCCTTCCGGCATCAACGCCACACTGCGGTTGAGCAGATTCAGCGGCCGTCCCCATTTTTTTAGCAGTCGCTCCACCTCTTGCAAGACCCCCTGATGCTCGACCAGGGCCATACCAAAGAAATCTGCCAGGGTCTTTTTGGTAATGTCATCCCGGGTGGGTCCCAGTCCTCCAGTCAACAACACCAGTTCAGCCCGGTCCAAACTGCGCTCAACCGCCTCTACAATGGCAGGCCCTTCATCTGCAACGGATAAAATTTCGCGCACCGTTAAGCCCAATACATTGAGTTCAGCTGCCATCCAGGCAGAATTGGTGTCCACCGTTCTGCCGATCAGAATTTCATCGCCAATCGTAATCAAGATAACGTCCATAAAATGGCAGGGGTTTCAGCGTGTTACCGGGCAAAGGTAACCGCGCGTTTCGGGCTGCATTGGCGTACAGGCTGGTTTTAGCGTATTTTTCCAAGCGCAATGCCCTTTCCCGATTGCTGGGCCAAAGAAGCATTGCCGCGTTGTTCCCCATTGTCAAGTTGTTCGTAACCCCTTTTCCCCGCACATGAACGGTAAATACCTGGCCTTTTCCCTCCTTTTGCTTGTCAGCATGCCCTCCTGCGATCCGGAAACCTTAAACAGCATTTTGGCTACCGCCGGAGGTGCTGCAGGAGTTGGCTCCATTTCAAACGGTGAAGCCATTATGGGCCTGAAAGATGCCCTCAAACAAGGAGCCAACAACGGCGCAGGAACGGTCAGCAAACTGAACGGCTATTTTGGCAATCCCCTTATCAAAATTCCCCTCCCCCCCGAAGCCGAACCCATTGTCAATACGCTCAGCAAGGTTCCCGGTGGGCAAAAACTGCTGGATGACGCCATGCTGGCTATCAACCGCGCGGCGGAAGAGGCAGCCAAAGAGGCTGCCCCTATTTTTGTGAGCGCCATCACCTCCATGACCATCAGCGATGGTATGGACATCCTCTTTGGAGAACAGGACGCTGCTACGCGCTATCTGGAGCGCACCACCACCCCACAACTGACCGCTAAGTTCAGCCCGGTCATTGACAAGACCATGGCCAGCACCAATGCCACCAAGTACTGGGGGGATGTCATGAACGCCTACAACAAAATCCCACTGGTAAAAAAGGTGAATCCCGACCTGGGCGACTTTGTGACCGAACGCGCATTGTTGGGATTGTTTGTTATGGTTGAAAAAGAAGAACAGAAAATTCGCACCAATCCCGGTGCCCGAACCACCGACATGATGAAAAAAGTGTTCGGTTATTACGACAGCAACAAGAAGTAACATAATTTATGTTATTGAAAGGTCTCTCTACTATGCTGATCGCGCAAAGCCTGCCCCGCAGCCTCCGCTGCAGCCTGCCACGCAGCCTCCGTTTCGCAGCCCTGGCAAGGCGGGCCAAGGGTTTCACGCTCGCAGGGCTCATCCTTGTCACGCCGGCGCTGCAAGCCCAAACCACGGTCAGCATTACCTGCGATTCGCTCTTTGCCATGCCATTTGTCGGCTTCAACCCCGATCGATTGCCCGAGGGTTTTCTGGACTGCATGGGCGGTCATGCTGCCGATATCCCCATGATGAAGAAATGGGCGTTGTTGTTGTCTTCCAACCAGGGTGATGACTACACGGTCGGGGACATGAAACGCGTTTTGGACAGCCTGGATCAGGCCACTCCATACCGGAAAACAGCCAGTATCATGGAAGCCTGTCGCGACGTGTACCGCAAGCCCCTTCGCCCGGAGTTATGGCACCTGGACAGCCTGGCCATGAGTCAGTGCGGCGCCAATCCGCGCATGGTACACGCCATGGGCAACCTGGTTCGCGCAGGAAAAACGGAACCGGGCTGGACCCTGGGAGCACTTTCTGCGGCCTACGAAAAAAGCCTTCCTGAACTGCTTGCCGCAGAAGGCCAAAACCATAGCCTGCATTGTGGTACAGCACCCATTCGCCCGTTCAGTTTTGGCTTTAAGGCGTATGATGATCCCGTGGAGGCTTTGACCTGTGCTAAAAACATAGAAAAACCTATCTTGTTGTTTTTTGTCTCCTGGATGAACAGCGTAACGCGCCGCACCGAAGACCTTACGCTGCGCGAATTGGACCTTTTTACGCGCCTCAATCGCGAAACCTTGCAATTGGTCATGTACGCCGATGATCCCACTCCCCTGCCCCCCGACCAGCAATACGTAGGCAAGGCCGCCGATACGCTGATCACGACCAAAGGAGCATTATCGATGGAATGGGCCTATCGCTACCTGCAAATCAAGCACCCTCCGGGCATTGCGCTGCTGCACCCCGACGGCAGCCTGCTTTACCACAAAATCGGCGAGCCGACGCGCGATGATTTGTTTCAAGTGTTGGAGTTGGCCCGGAAGGCGGGCGAGACCGGAGCATCAAAAAAGTAAGGCAGAGGCCCGCAAGGAAACGGCGCAGGCAGGGCCAACCACCGCCTGCATCATCGCGATGGCTGGGCTTTCTCGTCAGAATTCATCAAACCAGTCCTGCTTGCGGTTGATGCGCAAGTCCTGCAAGACCGATGATTTAACATTCAGGGTAAAATTGTAGGAGCGCAGCGTGCCGAAGGGAATCCAGGTAAAGCTCATCTGCCAGCAATGCAGATCGCGATCCAGCGAAATGGTGGTGAGCGTAAAATCCTTGCGCTGAAAGTCATACCCGGAGTTAAAGCGCACTTTCCACCGATCGGTCAGGTTAAAGTCGCCGTTGAGGGTGACCGTCTGTGTGGTGGCCAGCGAATCACTGCCCAGCGCATTGGTCAGGTTGCGCACCGTGAGGTTGTAGTTCATGCTCAAGGACCAGGGTATATTAAAATCGGCATACCCCGGATCAAGGTCCCAGACATCCCATTCCTGCCAGCGGGGCCGCTCGCGGCCTTCAGCAGTAGTGCCCCCGTTAAATCGGGTGCCAATGGCCAGGTTACCGGTGTTAAAACGAACCGGTCTGCCGGTAGCACTCCACTCGCTTTCGCGTTGTCGCCTGCCCAGACTGTCTTTGGAATAGGGATCGAAGTTTCCACTGAAGTTGACGTCAATGCGGTCCAGCAAACGCGTTCGTCCGCTCAGGGTTATGTTGGAAACGCGAAATGAATCAGCAGCAAAATTATACGATCCTGCTACATTCAATGCGTCTAGCAGCGACAATTTCTTGTCTGCGGCTACCGAATCCGTTCGCGTAGCCACCTTGGCTTCCACCACATTGTTCAGCGAAAAACCCAGGGAGCCAATGCGCCCTGCCGGCGGACTGCCAAACAATCCATTTCCAAATTTAGAATAGGTGCCCAAGTTGCCTTCCGCGTTGGTGCTGTACGTTCCGTAATAATTCCAATTGTTGCTGCCAAAATCAGGCTGGTAGTTGGCGCTGAGCGAAGGGGTGATCACGTGCCGAATGGCCTTCAATTTTTTCCCGCGAAAGTTAAAGGTTGAAAACATCCGCGTGCTCAGGCTGGTACTGGCATTAAAGAACCGTGCGGCCCGAAAACCCGAAAGGGTGTCGGTGTCCACAAAACCATAAGTGAGGCTGGAATCAATCTCGCTGAAGAGAAATTCCGGTACAAAACTGCGCACCAGGTAATTTGGGTACCAGTACTCGTTGTACGTGCCGTTCAGACTCAATGTAAAGTGCTTGAATACCCTGAACGACGTGGTAACCGGCAGGTTGTGTTTTACCCCAAAGCGAAACTGGTCCAGCGTTTCAGCCCGAAAGAGCAAGCTGTCTGTTGTGGTAATCTGGTTGCGCGCTTCGGCCCGGTAACTGAACCCGATTTGCTCATACCATTTAGGCGACCCACTTCGCACCTTGCGCTCAAAGGGATTGATGCGGTTGACGGCAAAAACCACGTTGGGCAGCGTCAGGCTGATGCTGTTGTCCGAAAGCACCTGGTTGTGCTGCACGGATGCGTCCAGGCGATACGGCTTGCCCGTAAACGTTCGCGAATAGCTGACGTTGCTGCTGAACTGATTGTTCAGAAAGTCTGCGGTGGTATAACTGGCGTTTGTGGTGTAGGTACTTGTGCCCGCTGTGACGTTTGCTGAAAAACGCGAGTTTGGATGCGCTTTGGCGTCCTGGCTATGGTTCCAGGTAACCCGAAAATCCCGCGTAACGCGGTAATCGGCTTCCAATGGAAACCCGAATCGGGTGTTGGCGAAATTGGCGGTTACCCTGCCCGTGTACGCATAGCGTTTGCGGTAACTGGACGCCAGGTTGCCGCGCCAGCTGCCCCGGCTGTAGATATCGCCGGTTAGCGTCAGGTCAAGAAAGTCTGAAACGGCGAAATACCACCCGCCGTTGCGCAGGTAAAATCCCAACTGCTGACTTTCGCCGTATTCCGGCAGCAGCAACCCGGATTTGCGCCCTTTTTGCAGGGGAAAAACAGCAAAGGGCAAAAACAGCGGAGTTGGCACGTCGGCGATGACCAGGTTTGCAGGACCCGTTACCACCAATTCGCCCGGCACGAGTTTTACCTTGCCCGCCTGGATGTGAAAATGCGGATCGGGATCGGAACAGGTGGTGTAGTAGCCTTTATAACCAAATATTTCTTCGTATTCGTTTTTTTTGCTCTCTTCAAAACCCAGATAGCCTCCCTGTTGTTCGGTCCGCATGTTGCTGATGCGTCCCTTTTTGCTTTTGAAATTGTAGCGGACGGTATCGGCGGTGAAGCCGTCCTCGCCGTCCTTAAAGGCGGGCTTGCCGCGCACTTTGCCTGTAGTATCCGGATGGCCCCAAGCCGAAACCGTCTGGTCTGCCCAATTGAATTCAATGTAGGCCGCCTGCAAGTCAATGGTGCCGTAGGTAACCCGCGCCTGGCCGTAAAGGAAAATCTTCTGCTCCACGATGGCATACACAATGGAATCGCGGGCTTCATAGTCCACATCGCCTTCTAAGCCATCGGGATTGAGGACAATCAGCGCCGTGTCGGTTTGTGCTGAGCCGGCTGCAGCACCGGTGAACAGGGAATCTGCCGCAAGGCCGTTTAGCGAGTCTGCGGCCAATTCGCCCGGAAAAATTTGCCGGAGCGTGTCCTGCCCTTCCACTTGCTGACGCATGCTGTCGCTGACCGGATTAAGGGGAACAAATTCCGGAGCAGCTTCTTTAGAAGGCTGACGCTTGAGGACGTTTATCTGCAACGAGTCTGAAGGCCAGGAAAAAGCTTTCCCCCTTTCCACCCGAACGGGCTCGTTTCGTCCAATTTCTGCGACGATATACGCGTTAGATGTTGCCCATAGCCCGGTGGAAACCAGGAATAGCGCAAGGCATCCCCAAAACCGGCGAGTGGGCAAACTGATTTACGCGTATTTTAGATAAGAGAATGGCCAGGCGCTGAAACCAGCGAAACCAAGGTTCGAAATTAGGGTAAAAACCCAATGGGGAAACCTTGGTGAAAAATGAGTTGCGACTCGATGCGGCTGAAACGCTTGTACGGTCTCGACTACCTGACTTGGGCTGGTTTTTCCCTGACCGCCCCGTTCCCGGATTCTTTCTTGCCATGAAGCTACGATTTGCCCGTTTTTCCATTTTTTCGGCACTGGTGTTGTTCATCCTTGCTGCTTCGCTGGGATCAGCTGCCGCGGTTGGCAACCGGGGTGGTTTACCGCTTGTGTTCAGCCCTAAAGCTGCCGCGCCTCCCGCACCTGCAGAGCCCGCTGCACCGCTGTACAAAGTCAGAAAAGTGGTGATTGATGCCGGACACGGCGGACACGACCACGGATGTTCCGGTGCCCACAGCAAGGAAAAGCATGTTGCACTGCAAATCGCGTTGAAGGTTGGTGCTTACATTGAAAAAAGTTTACCGGATGTAGAGGTGATCTATACCCGCAAAACGGACGTTTTTGTCGAGTTGTACGAGCGCGCGGCCATCGCTAACCGCGCTGATGCCGACGTTTTTGTTTCCATTCACTGCAACGCCAACCCCAATCCAACCCCTTACGGCACAGAAACGTATGTTATGGGGCTTCACCGAAACGAGGCCAATTTGGGTGTCGCAAAACGGGAGAACGACGTTATTCTGCTGGAAGATGACTACAACCACCACTATGATGGTTTTGACCCGAATTCGCCCAACGCGCACATCATTTTCAGCCTGTTTCAAGGGGCTCACCTGGAACAAAGCATCGAGCTTGCAGGGCGCATTGAAGAGCAGTTTTCGGAACGGGTAGGTCGAAAAAGTCGCGGGGTCAAGCAAGCGGGGTTCCTGGTGCTGTACAAAACCACGATGCCCGCGGTGTTGATTGAAACCGGCTTTCTAACCAATGCCAACGAGGAAAACTTTCTGGCCTCGGAGCAGGGGATGGATTTGATGGCTTCTGCCGTCTTCCGCGCTTTCCGCGACTACAAAGTGCACACCGAGACCCGCGCTAACGTGAATGCGGAACCGGTAGCTGTCGCTGTGGCTGGAACCCAAGTACCGGCTTCACTGCCTGACCAGCACGCTGAACAGCAAACGGAACAGAAGCCCGCCGAAAAACCGACACCAAAACCCGTGGCTCAGCAGCCTGAACCCAAACCGGCCAGCGCCGAAAAACCGGCACCAAAGCCTGTGGCCCAGCCGCCCGCAACCAAACCTGCGGCCCAAACCACCACCCAGGCTCCGGCTGCCCCGGCTAACCCGGTGGCTGCACCATCAGCAGTGACAACCGCCACGGTCTCTACAGCCGCTCCCGCTGCTGGGGACGCGCCACTGATGGTTTACCGCGTCCAGATTTACGTATCCAGCCGCAAACTGGCGTCAAACGACCCCTTGTTCAAACCGCTGAACGGCGAAAAACTGTACCGCACCCAACAGGGAACCCTGTACAAATACGCTGTCGGTCACTTTGCCACAGCGGAAGACGCAGCGGCAAAAAAAGCCCAATTGCGGGCAGGTGGCTACCCGGATGCATTCGTGATCACTCAGGAAGCTGCCAATCTGGCTGAAAATTGACCAACGGGTCCTTGGCACATTACTGCGCTGAACCCTGACCGCCCTGTTCTCCGTATGCGTAATTTAGCCGCCATTAAGCGCAGTGTGCGAATTGGACCGCCTTCCGGGTTTTCCGAGGGTTTTATCGGGGCTATCTCGGGTCTGATTGGCTGCAAGGGCGCAGGTTTTACGCGTTATGGCTATCTCTACTGAAACCAAGGTCGGCATCCTGGCCGTCGTGTCCATTACCCTGCTGGCTTTAGGGTTTGATTTCCTCAAGGGAAACAGAACGTTTGAACGGGGAAGGACTTTTTACGCCGTTTACGACCGGGTACCCGGACTTCAAGAATCTGACCCTATCAAGGTGAATGACCTGCTGGTGGGCAGGGTAAAAGAGCTCACCTTGTTGCCGGATTACAAAATCCTGGCGCGTTTTACCATCACTGAAGAATTTGATATCCCAACCGATAGCCGGGTCATGATTTCTTCCTCTGACCTGCTCGGCGCCAAACAGATAGACCTGATTATCGGCAACAGCCGCACGCTGGCCCGCTCGGACGACACCTTGCGCGGCACCATCCAGATTGGCATCCAGGAAGAAATTCGCGAAGAACTTAAACCCATTACCGAGAAGTTCCAGAGCCTGATTGCTCAAATTGACTCCGCGGTAACCATCGTGTCCAGCATTTTCTCCGAAAACATGGGAAATGATGTGGAAAGCAGTGTGCATTCCATCACGGCTTCGCTCGAAAACTTTCAGAAAATGTCGCTGCGGGCAGATCAATTGGTTGAAAGCCAGAGCAGCTCCGTTGACAGTATTTTTGGCAGCATTGAAACGCTGACAGGCACGCTGGCAAGCAATCAGGCCAACATTGACCGGATTGTGAACAATTTAGCGACCATCACCGACAGCCTGGCCGCAGTGGAGTTTGCCCAAACCGTTACAGAAGCCCGATTGGCCATTGCCAGCCTGGCGCAAATCGTCCAAACGGTGGAATCTGGGGAGGGCACGTTGGGCAAGCTTATCATGGATGATGCTCTGTACCAGAGTTTGCAATCCTCCACAAACGATTTGGACGCCCTGTTGTTGGATATCCAGGCCAATCCAGGGCGCTACGTCACGTTGTTGCGCATTGGCGGCGGCAACAAAAAGCAGGAACCCAAAAAATAGGTTCTGCCATCTGCCTCGCTTTGTTATCCACTAACGGGGACAACCGGCATAGACCAGCGTGTTCGGGCTGGCCGATTTACCGAACTTCGCCCCGTGCATCGCTTTCTCTTTTGCCGGTTCAAGGATCTGGGCATGACCCTTGCGGTTGGGGTGCTCTTGTTTTCCGTTGCAGCCATGGGGCAACGCCCAGCCGTTGCTCCGTCAAAGGGAAACCCTTCGCCCGCCACCCGCAGTGCAACTACCCGGCAAACTGCAGCGCAACCTAACGCGGATGGCGATGATGACGTCCGGCAAATTGAGATCATCAAGGCCGATGCGTTGGAGGGTTTTCGGCTCGGGAACGAGCAGGTTCGTTTGTTGATTGGCGGCGTGGTGCTGCGCCAGGATGCCGTGACGCTCACCTGTGATTCTGCGCTTTTTTACCCGGACCGCAACGACGTACGCGCGTATGGCCGGGTGCGCATCAACCAGGCCGACACCATTCGGGCCGACAGCGATTCGCTCTACTTTGACGGCGATGCGCAACTTTTGCGTTTAATGGGCTCCGTGCGGCTGAGCGATCGCAGCGCAGTGCTCACCACAAACGACCTGGACTACAACCTGGGTACGCGCATCGGTCGCTACCGCAACGGCGGCAAACTCAACAACCAGGGCAGTGTGCTCACCAGCCAGTTCGGCACCTACCTTTCGCGCGAGCAAACGGCCTTTTTTCAGGACTCGGTGGTGCTTGTGCACCCGAATTACTCCCTCTTTGCGGATACGTTAGAATACCGCACGGACAAAGACCTGGCTGTATTTCACGGTCCCACGCGCATCTTGCACGAAAACAATACGGTTTATTGCGAAGGGGGATCGTACGATGGGCAACAGGAAGTCGGAATCTTTACCCGCAATGCTGTCCTGGACGGCCCACCTCAGCGCATCAGCGGTGACAGCATCGTGTACAACAGCGAAACCGGCATTGGCAAAGCCTGGGGCAATGTCTTGTTCACCGACAGCGAAAAAAACCTGGTCCAGCGCAGCCAATACAGCGAATACGATGAAACCAGCAGGACCATGTACTCTACAGGACGCAGCTTGTTGTCGTATGTATTGTCCGGCGATTCCCTGCACCTGAGCGCCGACCACGTGCGCAGCAAAACCGACAGTCTGGACCGGCGCGAATTGTTCGCTTACGGCGATGTGCGCCTGTTCAAATCTGACTTGCAGGCGGTCTGCGACTCCATGATTTGGCGCGACGCGGACTCCACCATTTCGCTGTTTCAAGATCCGGTCTTGTGGTCAGACGTGTCGCAATTCACTGCCGACACCATCTTGATTTTGATCCGCGGTGAGGAAGTGCACCGGGTAAACCTGTTGCAACAGGCGTTCATTGTCAACGAGCCGGATTCGCTGCTCTACAACCAAATACGCGGGAGACTGGTTACGGGCTACTTCAAGGAATCGGAGTTGGTTCGAATGGATGTAAGGGGCAACGGCGAGAGCATCTACTTTGCCGATGAGGAGGGCAAGGGTTACCTGGGCGCCAACAAAGCACTGTGCAGCAACATGGTCATTCGGCTGGTGGACCAACAGGTAAACCGGATCTCGTTTCTGGAAAAAACAGATGCCATCTTTCACGATCTGAAGGAGACGGATTTTCGTTCGCTTCGCCTGGACGGGTTTAGCTGGCGCCTCCGCGAGCGCCCGAAGTCAAGGCTGGATTTGATGACGGTGCGCGCTGCGCCAGAGCCGGAAGAAGAGACTGGTCAAGCCCTGGAAAAATCGCCTGGCACCGAACAGCAACCTGCGCCTGCCCCCGCGCCTGGCCCCGAACAGCAACCTGCGCCTAGCCCAGCCCCGCCAGACGCTCCATAATCTGGAATACGGCAGGGCAGTAAGCTACATTGCGGACGTGCAAATCCAGGTTCTTGCTAAAATCCCGGTCGGTGTGCGGATAGGCACGGCAAGCTTTGGGCCGGTGTTCGTAAATGCTGCAGCGGTGATCCTGCTCCAAAAAAGGACACGGAGACGCATTCATCACGGTATCCCCGTCTTCATCGCGACGGAGGTACTGGGCGTAAAAAGCGCCCTCCGACATTCGGAGGTGCCGGGCAATTCTGGCTGCATCGGTTTTGTTCACCATCGGGGGAATGGTTTTGCAACACTGCGCACATGCCAGGCAATCCAAACGGCTGAAGACCGCTGCATGAAGTGCTGAAGCCTCCTGGTCCAGCGCCGGGCCTTTTCGCTTTTTCAAGGACGGCATTCGCTGCCGCAGCTGCGCCTGCCTGCGAAGACGATCGCCCTTCCACCGTAAGAATTCTTCCGGATTCATCGTTTCAGCTCAGCGCGAATGGGGCTGCTCCGTTGCAGCGCCTTCTGCAAGCGCGGTTTCAAACCCGAGGCTGCGCAGATCGCTCCAGAATCCGGGATAGGACTTGCGCACCACATCCGGCTCCTGAATGAGGAGCGCGGGAACAACAAGGGCCAACGGCGCAAAAGCCATGGCCATGCGGTGATCTTCGTAGGTGCGAATCAGCGGAGCATCACCCCCAACGATGGTTAGCGGCTGAAGAGGCGAAGCGTCCGCCGAAGCGTCAAAAGAAGCGTCAGCCGAGGCGTTAGAAGAAGCGCCCGTTGAACCACCACCCGGGTACAGCACTTTGCCGCTCAACGTCCATTCATTGGGGCTCGTTTCTTGAAAGCGAACACCAAAGGGCTTTAGCTCTTTTTGAAGCGCAGCGGTGCGATCCGTTTCCTTAATGCGCAAACTCTCCAGTCCGTTGAACTGCGCGGCCACGCCCAGAGCGCCACAGGTTACCACGACCGTTTGGGCTAAATCAGGGCAATCGCTGAAATCATAGTGCAAGGCTGGTACTGCCTTGCCCGAGCGCGTTAAGACGACGCCATCCTGGCTGAAAACCGTTCGCACGCCAAGCGAATCATAGATGCCGGCCAGGGCTGCATCGCCCTGGTAACTGTCCCGGTCCAGACCGCTGACGGCCAGTTGGGTTCCCAACGGTGACAAAGCCACTATGCTGTAGTAATACGACGCGGCGCTCCAGTCGCTTTCTATGCGGAAGGCTGCCGGGCGAAGGGGGCTGTGCGCTACGCGAATGACCATGCCCTCCCAACGCACCACGGCACCAAAATGCTCCAGAATGCGCAGGGTCATGCCGATGTAGGGTTTGGAACCGACCTTACCCACTAGCTCCAGTTCCAGTCCCTCGCGCAATGCCGGACCAATCAGCAGCAAGGCCGAAATGTACTGGCTGCTGACATCGGCCGGAATGCGCACCCGTCCGCCGCGAAGTTCGGTGCCGCGAATGCGCAACGGCGGATAGCCTTCGCGCCCAAGGTATTCAATCTCGGCGCCCAACTCCCGAAGAGCGTCCACCAAAATGCGAATAGGGCGCTCCAACATGCGCGCAGATCCCGTCAACACCCGTGTGCCCTCCCTGCGGGCCAAAAAGGCCGTCAAAAAACGAAACGTCGTGCCAGCAGCGCCTGCATCGAGTGTGCGATCCTGAATCCCGGCAAGCGGTTGAGCATCGGCCTGCAGCAGCCGTTTGAGGGTCTGCGTATCGTCTGATGGCGAGAGGTTCTCCAGCGCATCCAGATCCAGCGATCCTGCGCTCATGGCCTGCGCGATCAAAACGCGGTTGGAGATGCTTTTAGATCCTTCCAGGACAACGGATCCGGACCAGGGAGAGCCTTTTGCAAGCGAGGAAGCACTTAAATTCAATACCATAACATACTAAAGTTTATGGATAAGAAACCTAATTGTTTGCTGAGTTACCGCTGATGGGTTTGTAAGTGTCCTGATAGTACTCCAACGCTTCGCCAAGCCAATCGCCCAATTTCTCTTCGGGCAATACCACGTCGGGCTTGCAGGCCCCAATGGAGGGCAACAAACTGAAGCGAATTTCGCCAGCCCTGTTTTTCTTATCCAGGCGCATAAGCTCCAGAACGCTCTCGACCGTAACATCGGCCAGTTTAAAGCGCGGATACACGGCTGCAATGCTTTGCGCCACGGCATCGCGCTCCACCCCTGACATGCCGCAAGCGCGGTAACTCAACCAGGTTTCTGCAATCATGCCCACTGCAATGGCATCGCCGTGCAACAGCGGAGCATCTGATTCCAGTTGCAGGCTTTCTACCGCATGGCCAATGGTATGGCCGAAGTTGAGAATCTTGCGCAATCCCGATTCGTTTGGATCGGCCTCAACCACAGCTTTTTTTATGCTAACGCTCCGAGCGATCAACGTCTCCCAATCCAAAACATCTTCAAGGCTCTGGCCTGCCAGTTCGGTCCAACTTTTTCTATCGCGGATCAAAGCGTGTTTGAGCACTTCAGCATAGCCGGAGCGCAGTTGCTCATACGGAAGGGTGGCTAAAAATTCAGGGCAAATCAGTACGCCGCGCGGATCGGCAAAAAGCCCGATCATGTTTTTCAAGCCGTTGAAATCCACCCCCAGTTTACCTCCCACCGAAGCATCCACCTGGGCCAACAACGTGGTGGGAATGTTCAAAAACGAAAATCCGCGCATGTAGGTTGACGCGGCAAAGCCCCCCATATCGCCAATAACCCCGCCACCCAGATTCACCAACAAACTGTGGCGGTCAAGCTCCAGGTTGGTGAAGGCTTCCCAAAGCCCTTCGCACGTAGAAAGCGTTTTATAAAGCTCGCCGGCGGGAATCTCCAGCCGCTCGGTGCCCGTTGGCCAATTGGCCTCGCTGATCAGCGGCCAGCAGTCCTGTTCGGTGTTTTCATCCACCAACACGGCAACCCGACTCCATGTTCGCGCTTTGAGGTGCTGGTTCAGGTGTCCGGTCAACGAACGAAGGTCGCTGATGTGGACTGTGTAGCCGGGTAATTCCAAATGATGCATAGCCCTGATTTCGCTGCTAAGATACCGGTTCGGGGGCCCCAATAAAACCAAAGCCCCGCATCCCTTTATTCATTCTACGGGCGAAAGGGCACTTGTACTCCACGCAGCGGGGGGCGCGGAAAACCAGGCTTTGACGGTGCGCCAATTGTTGCGGAAGAAATCCGAAGCCCGGTAAGCCTCCAACGCCTCCGGGCTTTCCCAGACACTTTGCGTGAAAAATCGCGTTGGCTGATCCACATCCCGGAAGGCCTGCACACTGCGGCAGCCTGCAACACGCCGAATTCCCTCGGCTTCACCTTCAAAAAACAGCGCGAAACGGTCGGCGTGCTCGGGCAGGAACTCCAATTTAACCAAACGGGTAATCATGGGTGGAATGGGGTGTTGTTCTGTTCATGAGGCCTCCATGGTAACGTGCGCGTCTAAGAAAACACGATCTGGACCAGGTCATCCAGCTTAAGCCCGTGCATTTTAGCGGCATTCCCTTGATTCAGCGCAATTTCCAGGTAGCCGGCCGAGTTAAAAAACGCCAGCCTTTCCCCGAAGGGAACATCGCTGTAGCGCTGGCTGAGCTTGTCAATCTGGTCGTTCTTGCGCAAGCGGAGGAGGAATCTGCGCCCCTGGCCTACGCGCTCCATCAACGCGCGATCCACATTGAGAATCACGTTGCCAAAGTTGTCGATGTAGATGACCGCAGCGCGGATCAGGTCGGGGTGATCCAACGCGCGGAGCGAGGAGCGCTCGGCAATGGTCTGCACCTGAACGGCAATTTCCAGGATATCGGCTCCTGACGCCAGGTGAGCAGCAGCGCAAACTGCATCGGCGTAAATACCCAAATCGCCACGCTCTGCTCCCACGCCTTCCCGGATGGCAAAAATGAACTCCGGATGATCGTCAAAAAGGAGCGAAAACAGCCCGTCATCTGGCCCCACGAAGTACTGGCCGCGGTGAAAGACCACCAGGTAGCGCTCCCGGCGCTGTGCCTGGGAGTAAACGCCAATCCAATGAATGGTGTCCGGGGCAAAGTGAGGGAAGGTCTGCCGCAGCACATAGGCGGCTTGCTGGCTGTTCCAGGACGAAACTTCGTGGGTTACGTCAACCAGCACAACCTCCGGGCAACGGCGCAACATGCGCCCTTTTACCGTGGCCAGATAAGGGTCTGCCGCACCGAGGTCAGAAGTGAGCGTAATCACGGCCATGAGCGGTTGATCAGAACCGGAGCAGCAAAATGTGCATAAATAGAGCCTGTATTGGGCAAAAGATGGGAGTAAATACTCCCGTTGCCGCGCTAAATTTATGCCTGTAGGCGACCAATGCCAAATAAGGTTTTCCATAGTACCCTTCTATTCTACCCTTCTATTCTGTAAATCTTGAGCGAACTGACCATTGAACTCGACGGCATCAGACCGATTGATTTTTACGGCCCGAACAATACCAAACTGGCCATCATCAAAAAACGGTTCAGCCAGTTAAACATCGCCGCCCGTGGCAACAAGCTTAAAGTCAGCGGCAACGAAGCAGATCTTCGGGATTTTGAAGACCGCGTCACCCTTGTTGTTGACCATTTAGAGCGCTACGGCCAGATCAGCGAACCCCAGTTGGACCGGATCATGTTGGGGGCCGAAGCCCCGGAATCTCCTGGGGCAAATGCCACCGAAAACCGCGAGGACGTTATTGTTCACGGCCCCAGCGGCAATTTGGTCAAGGCGCGCACGGTCAACCAGCGGCGCATGGTGGAGCTGTCCGAACAAAACGACATCCTGTTTGCAATTGGTCCGGCAGGCACGGGAAAAACCTATACCGCAGTTGCCCTGGCGGTTCGGGCCCTCAAAAACAAGGAAGTCAAACGGATCGTGCTCACCCGACCTGCCGTAGAGGCTGGTGAAAGCCTGGGCTTCCTCCCGGGCGACCTGAAAGAAAAAATCGACCCTTACCTGCGCCCGCTTTACGACGCCCTGGACGACATGCTGCCCGCCTCGAAACTGAGCTATTACATGGCCAACCGGGTCATTGAAATCGCTCCGCTGGCCTTCATGCGCGGCCGGACGCTTGACAAAGCCTTCATCATTCTTGACGAAGCCCAAAATGCCACGAACTCGCAGTTAAAGATGTTCCTGACGCGGATTGGCCCTTCGGCAAAAGCCATCATCACCGGCGACCTGACGCAAATTGACCTTCCCGGCAACCAACATTCCGGTCTCTACCCTTCTGTGCAGTTGCTTAAGGACATTGACGGCATCGCCACCGTCTTTTTAGCGGACGAGGACGTTGTTCGCCACCGTTTGGTCAAGGCCATTATCAAGGCCTATGAAGGGGCTTCCCCTACCCAGAACCCTACGCATCAACTCAGTCAATCGTCCAAGGAGAAGAAAGCCCTGTGACCATTCGCCAAACTGACTTTACGCTTCCCGGTCAGACTGCTTTTTACCGGGGAAAAGTGCGCGATGTTTACACCATCGACGACCAATACCTCGTCATGGTGGCTTCGGACCGCATTTCCGCCTTTGATGTGGTGTTGCCTCGGGCCATCCCCTACAAAGGCCAGGTGCTCAACCAGATTGCCGCTTATTTTCTTCAGGCCACCAAGCCGCTCGTGCCCAATTGGGTCCTGAGCCATCCCAATCCCAGGGTAACCATTGGCCTGCGGGCGGATGCCTTGCGGGTAGAGATGGTCATTCGGGCTTACCTAACCGGCCATGCCTGGAGGGAGTACAAGGCGGGGAGCAGGATACTCTGTGGGGTGCCGTTACCCGAGGGGCTCAAGGAACATGACCCCTTCCCCCGGCCAATCATTACGCCGGCTACCAAAGCAGACGAGGGACACGACGAGGACATTTCCCGGCAGGAAATTTTGGAACGGGGCATTGTTGCGCCCGCCGTTTATGCGCAAATGGAGGCGTTTACGCATACGTTGTTTGCGGAAGGTTCCCGCATGGCGCGCGAGCGCGGGCTCCTGTTGGTGGATACCAAATACGAGTTTGGATTGGCAGCAGATGGTTCTGTAGTGCTGATCGATGAAATACACACGCCGGATTCATCGCGCTATTTCTACCTTGAAGGCTATGAGGATCGGCAGCATCGCGGCGAGCCGCAAAAGCAGTTGAGCAAAGAATTTGTGCGCGAGTGGCTCATTGCCGGCGGCTTTCAAGGCAAAGCAGGACAGCTCATCCCCGAAATGACGGATGCCTTTGTGGACTCAGTGACCCAGCGCTACGTGGAGCTGTACGAACACATAACCGGCCAGCGCTTTGAGCCTGCAGCAACAACAAGCGATCCCTTGGCGGACATGGAAGCGGATATTGTTCAGGCGCTGAAGCGGTTAGGGTACCCCTAAAAACGGAAGCGTCCGGACCACCTGGTGATCCGAACGACTTCCTACTCCTGGTTGCCATCAGCGGTGTCCTCCCGCCATACGTATCTATATATAAAAAAAGGACCGCAAAGCGCGGCGTTTCTTCCTGTTCCCAATTATACCCGGGAGGGATATTAACGACCGCCGTGTCAACCGTTGTATGCCAGCAAAGTAGCACGGGAGTGCATGCTTTGCATTATCAAAGTGCGAAGAAAGTGACGCCATTAAATGAAGGCATGCTATGCCATAAAAATTCCATTTGTATCAAAAGGGGTTGAAGCATAGGGATATTTCTGCACAGAAGCCGCAGTAAACGGCAACAGCCAGTTCCGCTGTGACCGGAACTGGCTGCTGAGCGCGAAAAATGTTTTCCGCTATTGCTTAAAAACTGGCTGCGGAGCAAAGCCCTGCAACTGAAAAAAGTAAACTCCGTCAGGAAGACTTTCCCAATTCAAGACGCGAACCTGGAGCCCTGAATCGCCGTCCAACTGCCCTGACAATACAGGCTTTCCGCTGACATCGCTCAAGACCCAGGGCAACGGCAAAGCCATGCGGTTCATGTAGCGCACCTTGACTTCGCTTTGTACCGGATTGGGCCAAAGTTGAAGCTCCTGGTTTTCCGGGAAGGGCACCCGAACGTGAACAGGTCCATGTTCGGTGAACGACCCATCCGTGTCCACAGCGCGCAGGCGATAATATATGGAGCCAGGTGGAGCATGCGGATCCAGCAGTTGATAGCGGCGCTCTGAAACAGCATATCCAGCTGCGGCCACACGCCCGATAACTTGCCAGTCTGCCCCACTGGCATCAGCGCGAAGCACCTCAAAATAAGCGGTTTCAATTTCTGTCGCTGTTGCCCATTGCACGTTGACCGCATGCTGTTCCCATACGGCAGCAAAACGAAGCAACTCAATAGGCAGAACAGTGCCATCGCCACCACTCATACGGTTTGACCAGGAACTGATGTTGGATGTGCCCGCACTAAAAATTCCGTTGTCGTAAAGCGTAATGATATCCAGGATACTGTCTGTGTAGTTGCAGGCGGTGCCTGCAGCTAGCAACGTAGCTTCATAACAAAACGTATAACTGTTGCATGAATACCCAGGAGAGCCATTGTTGGCATCTGCTGTTTTGGGAAGTACACCCGCATTGGCCGTAAAGGTCCAGGTGGCACTGTCAGCAGACGCAGCAGCGGTATAGGAAGCCGTTTCCACCTGATTGATGAACACATCAAACGATGCACCACCGTCTCCATAGTTATCAACGTACTTGATGCTGTAATTGCCAGGCGATACACACCAATAGCCTTCGGATATGGTGGTATTGTTAGGGTAGCCCCCTGCCGGGGTTATGCCTAAACCGCCTTCGCCACAGGCCACATTGGCAGTGTTTCCCCCGACAAAAATGGCCGATGGCGAACCGCAAGGCTGGCCTTGAGGAACCAGCTCCCAATAAAGTTCGCTGCCCCAGTTATCGGTGGTAACGTCAATCGCCACATCCACTTGTCCGCCCGGGCAACGGTTAACGCCGCCACTGAAATTCCAGAAGATTTGTTGTCCTACCAGCGAGTCAACATTCCAGGATCCAAGGCCGTAAAAGCCAGAGTTATCGCTGTTTGGGCTAAAGTCGCTGATGGAGCCCAGGCATTCACTGACGTCCAGGCGAACGCTGTTGAGTCCTTCAAAGGCAGTGCCGTTGATCAGGACTTCATGGCAAATGGTGTGCCGCTGCCCCTGCCCCACTGTTGCCGGAGGCACGGTACCATTCCACTGGGTTACGATGCCATCGTTGTTGTCGTCGGATGGGCTGCATGCCGTACCCGGCGCGATGTTGCTTTGGTAGCAGTCCAGATAGAGGTCATAAGCGTCTATACCATCATTTCTGGAATCAATAACAACAAAATACGTTCCTGCCGATCCCAGTGGGCTAATCTCAAAATCATGAAATTCTGTTCCGCGGGGAAACCTACCGGAACTTATGTCGAAGGTGACCTCGTCTGTGCACGACGGAGCGTTGCATGTGCCTGACATCAACACCACTTCAACGGTACCATCGTTGGCATCACTGACATTGCGCAACGTCACGCGCAACCGGTCCGCATCGCCATCGGAGGTGGTAAATGCGTAATACGCATCTTCTCCCGGGTAACTTCCGGATCCGCAGGTTCGGGTACTTTCGTCATTGCCTAAACCCACTGTCGTCTGGTTCAGGAAGGACTCGCCACAGAGAGTGCCGGCAAAAGGATTGCTGCAATCTTCTCCTGGGTCGGAGCCCGGGGGGGGTGGGGTAATCGTGATGTTCCCCGCTCCGGTGGTGTTGTTAAAGCCAGCAACCCGAAGGTAATAGGTGCTGCCTGCAACCACCGGGTACTGAAAAAAGCTTTGGGTAGTACCGCTGCAGGGACCTGCTGTTGCATCATCGTTGCAGGCCAGCTCCGTACCGGAACAGCCGTTCCACAGCGATAGATGAGTATCCCAGGTTGCGCCGCAGGTAGCAAACGACGTCATTCCACCTGAAGTGGGTGTATAAGCGTACCAGACATCGCGGTTTGCGGTAGCGCAAGAGACCACGCTGGATCCACAAGCGTTCGCTGTCGTAAAGGCGGTCACCCCGGAAGAAATGGCAGTAGCCGTTTCGCATACATCATTGCCCAGTCTTCGGCGTGAAACCGTTAACGACATCGGCACGGAAGTATTGACGCACCCTTTAAGGCTCACCACCAGATAATAGTCACCGGCCGCCGGCGGAACCCAGGTGATGCTGGTTTCGCCGTTGGTTACGCCACAACCAATCATCGGCGTATCCGCGGTTTGGAAAACCCGTCGTTGTCCGGTACAGATTGATTTCGGTATCCGCACCCGCTACCCCACCGCAAACGGAGAAGGTGTAGGTGTTGCTGCCCACTGCGGTGAAGCGGAGCGCATCCCCCGTAACGTAAGCATCAAACGTTTTTTGCCAGGTACAGGACGAGTCGATGCGGGAAGTGACGGTGTAGATTCCACTGCCGTTCCAAACATCGTAAATGTCGGCACATTGGCCCATTCCAATTTTAGCGGAAAAAAGGAGAAAAAACGCACAAAGCAGAACGGGGTGAATCCGAAGAGATGAAAGCATGAGGTGGAAAGGCGGTTAGTGGTTTCCTCAAGTGGTAGCACAAAGTTGATTTTCCGGGAATGGATAGTTGGCAGCGCCTACCAACTGAAATGGGAAACCGTGAGAAATGGTCCTTGGAATGAATCCTGGGGCAATTTGGCCCAATGAACGGTCATATGCAGAACCCAAAGCCACATAATGTGACAGCTAAAGCATTAAAAAAATAACTAATTCTATGGTAAAAAACCGTGACCACTTCCTTGGCCCATAAAAAACATTCTCGCCAAAACATTGAATACCAATTACTTAGGGGCCAAATCAAGGCATGTCCCAGAATTGCCAATAAAAAAGAGGGACCAGCCGGAGTACGACCAGTCCCTCTTTGTGACGAGGTTCAGGGCAAAAAGCCCTTAGCGGATTATTCGGCTTTGTACAAGCGAAGCGCAGCAGTACCCGTTGCAGAGCGCAGGGTAACCAAGTAGTTTCCGGTAGCGTAAGCACTCAAATCCAACATAAGCTGCTGGCGACCGGTGACGGGTTGTTGCTCCCGGGATTCCAATACCCGACCAAGCAAATCGCTGATTTCAACGGTAAAAGCTTGCTGCACCGTCATTTCCAGGTCTATGACTATAAAGTCGGTAGCCGGGTTCGGATAGAGGTTGAAATAAGTCAACCCGCCAAAATTCTCCAGGCCGTTGGGGCCCTCGGTAATGGTAACTGTGTATTCGCGCTCCTCGCCGCTGATCGGCGCAGATACGGTGTAAACGACCGGGCTGCTGAAGTCCTGGCCGGCTGCACTGGCCGGGCTCACCAATTGACCGGTAATCTCAACCGTCGGCACCAAGCTGGTCAAATCTGTGCCAAAAGGCACAACTGCCGTGATGGTGTTGTTGACTTGGTCAATGGTAGCGTTAACCGTTGGAACCAGGGCATCAAAGCGGAAACTGACGATAGCATTGGGATAATTGGTGCTGAATCCGGCAATGTCTGCGCGGTTGCGGGGCACCAGTTTGTAGTTGCTGAAGCTGAAGTAAAAGATTCCCTGAACAAACGGCAATACTTGTCCAAGGCTAATGCTGTCGGTTGAAAACTCAAAAGGAATATCGCTGGATAAGTCATCAGCGCGCACCCCGGAGTTTAACGCCGCAGAAAGGGTATTGAACTTCCATTCGCCAAACGGACCACCGGGTGCATCAGCATTCAAGCTGGTAACCGTGGCATTGTTAAAGCGCAACAACATGGCCTCGTAGGGCTCGCTTTTCAAGAAAATGTTAGCGCCGAGCGTATCGGGAAGCAAGGTAGTAATGGGGCTTGGCAGGGGATTGCCTGAAGAAATGAAATCATACGTAATGTTCTGAAGGTAAGTAACCCCAAATTCCTCAACTACTGTACCGGAGGTAACGCGAATGCGGTCACCGCGGTACAACCCATCAATACCCGGAGAAGTGCGGACAAAAATTCCGCTCCAGGGCTGGGTACCGTCCTGAATAGCCAGTAACCCCAAATCGTAGGTTTGCAGACCGGAGGTCACAACCCCTTCTACATCCAGCACGGGTAGCGTTTGGCCAGCCCAAGGGGAACCAAAACCAGCTTCATTCTTCTGTATGCGCGCAATGCTGTTGATGCCGTCGTCGTACACCACGTAGTTGGAGCCGGTGGCTTCGTCATCCGGGCTGAACGTCACGTTGCCTGCATTGTCTTCTGCGCGGAAGTAATATTTGACAATGGTGGAATCAACACCTGGTCCGGGAATCGTCGCCGTCCAGGTATCGGCACCACTGTTGGTCATAGAAACCATGGTAAACGTAGGGGTAGCCAAGCCATATGCGTAATAGAGCTCAGCATCAGTAATAGTACCATCGGCATCCGCAATGTTTGCGCTAATGGTCACCGTTTCTGTGGATGTTGGAACAACGGGTGTTCGCGTAACCCCGCTCACGATGGGAGGCGAGCTTGTTGCCGGACCAACATCGGTCAAGTCGTGGGGAGCGATGAAGTATTCGCCAAAGCTTTCGGTAATCGTGCCGCGCAAAAAGGCCAGGCTGGCACCATCAACAGGAGGAGCATACGTCAACGGCGTGTTGGAAACACCGGAAGTGCCGCTAATCCATTCCGGACAATGCGTGTCCAGGACGTCATTGCGGAAATGGCCGCTGGCATCGCGCGTGGCCAGGAAATTGCCAAGACCATCCGTGATGTCCCACTGAAAACGCCCACTGGCGCCCGGAATCACATTGGCGACGAAAACATTCTGGATCTCTACGTAAGTGCCTTCGTACTGTTCGCCGTCCACCTTGTTCTGTACCGTACCATTCATCAGCTCATCAATGGTGACGACAATGGGAGCGGGTTTGGTTCCAAGCGCTACAATAGAGGAGGGAATAGGCAGAATTTGAATCTGGGTATTGGCGCTAAAGTCGCTGATGATGCCGGTGAAACGCACGGTGTTTCCCACCTGGAAATTGTCGATGAACAACGCATTATCACTGTGCGCTTCCAACCCTCCGGAAAAACCGATTGCTGAGGGGTCAATCAACACCTCTACACCGGCAAACGGGGCGCCTGGATCGGATTGCACCCAAGTGCCTTTTCGGTTGGTACTCAACCCGTAGTCACAAGGATCAAAAGAAACCACCCCTTCAATTTCCACCGTATCGCCGTGCAGGTAGCTCAAGTCGCTACCACCGGCCAGATCAACAGGATCAATGAACTGGATGTCATAGATGTCAATGAGGGGGAATTGCGCGTGTGCCACCAGACTAAACAGCACAGCCAACGTAAAAATGGATAGCTTCTTCATGGGATTGCAGAACTGAGATCGGGTTAGGAAGATTGCTTGAATTTTTTGCAAAGGTAGCCCTTTAGCCCCTATTCAAGATTAACCTAATGTTAAGACCGTCGTAAAACGGTAAAATTTCGGGCGAAAATGGGGCTTCGCTCCGAGCAACGACCCAGCTTATCGCAACACCGCAAACTTGCCCTGGCGAACTTTACCCGTTTGTAAGTCTTTGACCGTGAACAAATAAAGGCCCTGGGTAATGGTTTGCTGGCTTTCTGAAAGCACGTCCCAGGCG
Organism: Bacteroidota bacterium; assembly: GCA_016124275.1. Classification (GTDB taxonomy): domain Bacteria; phylum Bacteroidota; class Bacteroidia; order Chitinophagales; family BACL12; genus WGOA01. The sequence goes on along the minus strand of WGOA01000083.1, from coordinate 758 downwards.
TGTTCACCCCCGGAAAACACCCGTTTACCGGCTTCGCCGGCAAAATTGTCAAACCAGGCAATGTCGCTGCCATCGTACGTAGCGGCGTCGTGGTCCAGGCTGGCCACTAAATCGCCACCAAGCGTGTAAACACGGATCTCCGCCTCCTGCGGCAGGTTGTAGAAAATGATTTTGCGGGTGCGGGCAGTCGTTCCGTCCCAAGCGGCGCCAAGACTGTAGGGATTGGGATAAACCCCCGGATCCGATTCGCTCTGCGCATAATCCAATGTGCCAACCCCGGGAAAAACGCGAAACGCATTTTCCACAAACGAAGATTCCAGCGATTCAATGCGAAGTTCTTCGTCGCCTTCATCAAAGCTGGTGACAATGACCAGGTACTGCCAACCGTTCAACACCCCTTCGAACGAATACTTGTAGTGGTAAAACACCGAGTCCCCTTCGAACTGAATGGGCTCCGACAGGCGAATAGCCTCCAACCCATTGTTGAAGCCCACAGCATTGCCGGGCTTATCCCACTGGGCGGTGAGATTGGCCTCCGCTAAGAGATTCAAACCAAGGTCATCGCCGGGCTGACTCCGATAAACGCGATACCCTTCAAAATCCAGTTTCTGCGAAATGGGGTCAATGGAGCTTTCGGCGGCGTTGTCCCAATACAGGTCAATCCGATTGCCCGTTGGAATGATTTTAACCTTAGGGGTAGCTGGCGGCTCCGGAAGAATGTAGCGGTCCAGTTCGCCATCGTTGTCCAGGTCTTCGCC
>WGOA01000086.1 GCA_016124275.1 Bacteroidota bacterium | reverse complement strand
TTTACGGCGGAATCTTTGAGTGGGTTAACGCGGGCAATTCCGTGGTGGACCCATCGGGTAAGCCGACCGAGCGGGTCCATGCCTACAACCGCACGTGGGGCTTGTTTTTGGAGCGGGGCGAAAAAGTTTATTAAATTATTATTATAAATAGTTTATAAATATAATAATTTATATCCATAACATTAGTTAACTTGTCATGACCAAAGAATCCCTTGCGCACGCTTTCCCCTTCTTTCAGGAGTCCGCGTTGTTGGATCAGATTTGGGAGCAGGGGCGTGAAATGAACCTCAGTCCGGGCGATGAGCTGATGCGGCCGGGTTCTTACATCAAAGCCATTCCGCTGTTGGTTGAAGGGCGCATACGCATTAGCCGGCAGGATGGGGAAGGGGGTGAGGTCTTGTTGTATTTTTTGTCCGGAAGTCAGACGTGTGCCATGTCGCTGAGTTGCTGCATGGCCGACCAGAAGAGTTCTGTCCTGGCCATCGTGGAGGAACAGACCCAACTTCTGATGATTCCGGTGGCTTATCTGGACCAGTGGATGACCCAGTTTCCCTCCTGGAAAGCCTTCATCATGCAGACGTATGCCATGCGCTTCAACGAACTGCTCAAGGCCTTTGATGCCGTGGCCTTTTTGCGCATGGATGAGCGGTTGATCCAGTATCTGGCCGGTCGCCACAAGGCGGAGGGAACCCATATTCTTCAATTGTCGCACCAGGACATTGCCCAGGAGTTGCATACTTCGCGCGAAGTGATTTCGCGGCTTCTCAAGCGCCTGGAGCATGATGGTCAGTTAAAACTCGGCCGCAACCGGATTGAATTAAGCCAGACTGCGCGTTGGTTGCCGACCTGATAGCATAGCTGGCGGATCTTTTTTTCAACAGGCCTGACTTTGGTGACCCAGGTCACCCCGGTCCTTGTTGCAGAAAGCCTATTTTGGTCCAGGCATCAAAATCCTTGTTCCATGAACGTCAAAGCCACCTTGTTTCCGGTCTTCGGACTTTTTGTTTTGTTTGGCCTCTATGCCGGTTGCGCTAAATCGCCGCAAGCAGAGGGACTGGCCCCTCAAGCGTTTCAAGCCCAACTGGCCGGGAATCCCAATGCCCTCTTGGTGGACATTTATCTCAAGGATAAGCCGCGCCAGGTAGGGTTACCCAATGCCCAGGTGCTTAAACTCGGTGAGCAAAAGCCCCGGGCAGCCTTTACCGACGTGGATCACGCGCGGGCCGTTTACCTGTATTGCGGCGATGGCCAGGGTTCTGGTCAGATCGCCAAAATTCTGGACGACATGGGCTTTGCGGAGGTGTACAGCCTGAAAGGCGGTGTGAAGGCTTGGAAGGAAGCTGGCTTACCGCTGCAACCGGTCAGTGAGTTGCCAACCTTTCAGGCAGCCACAGCGTCTGCGGTGCCCTGAAGGTCCGTGTAGCCGCTGCCGCCTGCGTTGACCGAGGCAGCCTTTTGCAAGCATTCCCTTGCCATGCCCACGTAAGCCCTTCCCCCGAAACTCACTGCTCATGCGTTACGGATTTGTCATCGACAACAGGAAATGCATCGGGTGCCATGCCTGCACCGTGGCCTGCAAGTCCGAGCACGACGTGCCGCTGGGGGTGAACCGCACCTGGGTTAAGCAGGTCGAAAAGGGCAGCTTTCCCAACACGCGGCGAATGTTTTCGGTTATGCGCTGCAACCATTGCACGGACGCGCCTTGCGTGACCATTTGCCCGACGCAGGCCCTGTTCATTCGCGCGGATGGCATCGTTGATTTTGACAACCGGCGCTGCATCGGTTGCAAGAGTTGCATGCAGGCTTGTCCCTATGATGCGCTCTACATCGACCCGGAAACGCATACCGCCGCCAAATGCAATTACTGCGCTCATCGGGTGGATCTGGGCTTGCAACCGGCCTGCGTGATTGTTTGCCCTGAACACGCTATTCTCTCGGGTGATCTGGACGATCCAGCTTCAGAAATTGCGCAGACCGTTGCGCGGGAGCAAGTCACTGTTCGCCGCGCAGACAAGGGTACACGCCCGAACCTCTTTTACGTAAACGGCGATGAGTCCTCGCTGAATCCGAGCGCTACGGAGCGCAGTGAATCGTATATTTGGAACAGCCAAAGCGCCGGTGTCGGGCATTTTGCGCGTTACGCACAAAGCCGCCCGGTCAACCCCGATGTTTTGGATCTGGCTTCGCGCTTTACGATGCCGGAGCAGGGGGCGCTCCCCGATCCGGTGCAGGCCGCTCCAACGCGTCAGGTCGAAGTGCTGCTCGGCAAAGCGCGACGGGTGTACGATACGCCGGATAAGGGACTGCTTTGGGGCCGTGAAGTGTACACGTATGTGTGGACCAAGGCCCTTTCGTCAGGGGTAGTGCTGGCCATGGGCCTGATGGGGCCGGTTTTGCTGCCTGACGCGGCCGCCGAAGGGCTGGCTGTTGCGGTGGGCCTGGTGTTTTTGTTGCTGACGGGCCTGCTCCTGGTGGCCGACCTGGATCAGCCCCGCCGCTTTTTGTACGTCTTGTTTCGCCCGCATTGGAAGTCCTGGCTGGTGCGGGGAGGGTACCTGATTACCGGGTATGGAGCGGCACTTGCGCTGTGGGGCATTGGCCTGTTGCTCGATGCCGAAGCCTTGCGCCTGACGGGTCGTTGGCTGGCTTATCCGCTGGCGTTTGGCACCGCCGTGTACACGGCCTTTTTGTTTGCGCAAGCAAAGGGCCGCGATTTTTGGCAGAGCCCGGTTTTAGCCCTGCACATGCTGGTTCACGCGGTCATGGCGGGCGCTGCCTTGCTTGCGGCTGCGTCGGTGTTGCATTCTTCGCTGGGGGGGTGGGGCGAACCGGCCGCCAGGCTGTTGGCCTGGTCCATTGGCGCTAACCTGCTGATCACGGCCGCCGAACTCAGCCTCACGCACGCCAACACGGCCATCGAAGAAGTTGTTCACGCCATCACCCGCGGTTTTTACCGCCGCTGGTTTTGGGGGGGATTGGTGCTGGTTGGCAACGCCGTTCCGATGTTGGTCCTCACCTTGGCGCCAGCCGTTTTTCCGAGTGCTATCTGGTTGCCGCTGTGCGCCTTGCTGGTACTCGTTGGGCTTTGGATTGGCGAACGAATTTGGGTCGAAGCGCCACAGCGCCTTCCCCTGAGTTAAAACGGCTCAAACACACGGCTCAAACAAACGGAGCAACAAACGGAGCAACAAACGGAGCAACAAACGCGGCAACAGACGCAGAAAGGACCGCATCAAACAGACGCAGCACACACAAAAACAGCGTACCCATGGCAGGATCAGGAAAACCGGGTTGGATGGAGCGCTTTGCCGAAAGCGTGGGCTTGATCCCGGACTTGCGGGCGGAATCGGCTGCGCGGGACGAGCCCCTGGAGGCCATGAATGAGCCCGGCGATTTGAGCAATTACCCGCCGCCCGATCGCTGGGACGATTGGGAGGAGTACGAAGCCAAATCCTGGCCTTTGCGGGAAAAAAAGCAGTACCGGATCGTGCCTACGACGTGCTTCAACTGCGAGTCTGCCTGCGGTTTACTGGCATACGTTGACAAGCAAACGGGCACCGTACGCAAATTCGAGGGCAATCCCTGGCATCCGGCCAGTCGGGGTCGAAACTGTGCCAAAGGCCCTGCAACGATTAACCAAATCAACGACCCGGATCGCATTTTATACCCACTCAAACGCAGCGGTCCACGCGGCAGTGGCCAGTTTGAGCGGGTTTCCTGGGACGAAGCGCTCAACGACATCGCCGCCCGGATTGGCAAGGCCTTGCGCGAAGACCGCCGCAACGAAGTGGTTTACCACGTAGGGCGTCCTGGGCACGAAGGCTACATGGATCGGGTGCTGAAGGCCTGGGGTGTGGACGGCCACAATTCCCACACCAATATTTGTTCTGCGGGTGCCCGCACCGGGTACAACCTCTGGCAGGGCTACGATCGCCCTTCGCCTGACCACGCAAATGCCCGGGTCATCTTGTTGATCTCGGCGCATTTAGAAAGCGGGCATTTCTTTAACCCGCACGCACAGCGCATCATTGAAGGCATGATGGCAGGTGCCAAACTGGTGGTTTTGGATCCGCGATTGTCCAACACCGCCTCCATGGCCGATCACTGGCTGCCCACCTATCCGGGTTCGGAAGCTGCCATCCTGCTGGCCATGGCGCGAATTTTACTCGTAGAGCAGCGTTTCGACCGCCGTTTTTTGGAGGATTGGGTCAATTGGGCCGCTTACCTGAAGCACCGTTTTCCGCAAGAAGAGCCGCGCTTTGAGCGGTTCCTGGAGGTCTTGTTGCAGGATTATGCGGCGTACACGCCGGAGTTTGCCGAAAAGGAATCAGGGGTTCCGGCCCAAAAGATTGTTGATGTGGCCCGGCTCATCGGGCAGGCAGGTTCGCGTTTTGCTACGCATACCTGGCGCAGCGCCGGTTCCGGTAATCTGGGCGGATGGGCCGTTGCGCGTTGCCTCCACTTCCTCAATGTGCTCACGGGTTCTGTGGGAACCGAAGGTGGAACATCGCCCAACATATGGAACAAGTTTAAGCCTTCGTTCTTTGACAATCCGCCGGCGGGCAAGTTCTGGAACGAGCTGCATTTTCCCGATGAATACCCCTTGGCCCATTTCGAAATGAGTTTCCTGCTCCCGCATTTTCTGCGCGAAGGCCGCGGGCGCATGGACGTCTATTTCACCCGTGTATTCAATCCGGTCTGGACCTATCCGGATGGGTTTATGTGGATGGACATGTTGCAGGACGAGGACAAGGTAGGCTGCCATGTTGCCCTGACACCCACCTGGAACGAGACCGCCTATTTTGCCGACTATGTGCTGCCCATGGGCATGGCGTCCGAACGGCACGATATAAATTCATATGCTACCCATTCCGGCACCTGGATTGCCTTCCGGCAGCCTGTGTTGCGCGAAGCGGCCAGGCGGGCAGGCAAGCCGGTAGCGCTCACTTATGAGGCCAATCCCGGCGAGGTTTGGGAGGAAGACGAATTTTGGATTGAGCTGAGTTGGCGCATGGATCCGGACGGAGGTCTGGGCATTCGCAAACATTTTCTTTCGCCGTACAGGCCCGGCGATCAGAAAATTACAGTTGATGAATATTATCAGTACATTTTTGAACACACCGCCGGCCTGCCGGAGGCTGCGGCTCTGGAAGGCATCACTCCGTTGGATTACATGCGCAAGTACGGCGCATTTGAGGTAGAAAAATTTGGCTACCAAAAGCACGAAAAGCCCCTAAGTCCTGAGCAGCTGCAAGGCACACAGACCGATCCGGCCACGGGGTTGATCACGAAGAACGGCGAACCGATCGGTGTGATGGTCGGGGACAAGGCACGGGTTGGCTGGCCAACCCCTTCGCGGCGCCAGGAGTTCTTTTCGGCAACCATGGTGGATTGGAAATGGCCGGAGTACGCGATACCAGTTTACATCAAAAGCCATATCCATCCCGATCAACTCAACAAAGCGAACAACGAGTATCCGTTGGTGCCCACCTTTCGACTGCCCACGCTGATTCACTCCCGGTCGGGCAATGCCAAATGGCTTGCCGAAATCAGCAACCGCAACCCGGTTTGGATGCATCCAGAGGATGCGGCGCACCTGGGCCTTCAAAACGGCGATTTGCTTCGGGTGGAAACGGACATCGGATATTTTGTGGACAAGGTCTGGGTGACGCAAAGCATGAAGCCTGGCGTAGTGGCCTGCTCGCACCACATTGGCCGCTGGCGCAGACCGCAAGATGGCTTGGGCAACCGCTGGGCGGTGAATACGGTGGCCATTGAGAAAAAGGGCAGCGGCTACTCGATGCGCACCCTGAAGGGCATCAGCCCCTACGAAAGCCCTGATCCGGATTCGTCGCGCATTTTCTGGTCCGATGGCGGCGTGCATCAAAACATAACTTTTCCTGTGCATCCTGATCCCATCAGCGGGATGCATTGCTGGCACCAGCGCGTGCGGCTGCACAAGGCTGGGCAAGAAGACCGCTATGGCGACGTTTTCGTGGATACCGAAAAATCCATGGAGGTCTATCGGGAGTGGCTCAAGCTGGCCCGTCCGGCACCCGGTCCGAATGGACTGCGGCGGCCGCTCTGGCTGCCGAGGCCCCTTCGCCCCGTAGATGCTGCCTATTACCACACTCCGCCGCCGCCGCAACAGGGATAAGCCTTTGCCTGGCAGGGGTGGGCGCTCCGGCCATGTAAAGCCGCTGTGGCTCAGTGATCCGCCGCCAGGCCCGGGTTTGAGGAACTTTAGTCACGCAACATAGGGGGCTGACACCGTTACTTTGCCCCCACAAAGGCCACAAAGGGCCTTTGGAACGCTATGCTGGAACGTTGGATGCCCGGGCTGCGCTGGATGCGCGATTATCGGAGGGAGTGGCTTCGCGGTGACCTCTTTGCCGGGTTAACGGTCGGTGTGATGCTGATTCCCCAGGGAATGGCCTATGCCATGATTGCGGGTTTACCGCCGATTTACGGACTTTATTCGGCTACTGTGCCGCTGCTGGTTTACGCGGTTTTTGGCACCTCGCGGCACTTGGCGGTAGGGCCCGTTGCCCTAATTAGCTTGTTGGTCAACACGGGCGTTGGTGCGCTGGCAGGCGGTGACCCGGCAGTTTTTTTGGCAATGGCCATTCTGCTTGCGGCCATGGTAGGCATTTTTCAACTGGCCATGGGTCTGCTTCGCCTCGGGTTTCTGGTCAACTTTCTTTCGCATCCGGTCATCAGCGGCTTCACCACGGGGGCCGCGCTCATCATCGGGTTTAGCCAGTTCAAACACCTGGCTGGAATTCCTTTGCCCTCCACGCAGCAATTGCATGTTTTGTTGGGGGCATTGTTCAGCCAGATTCAGCAGGTTCACGGGGTCACGCTTGGGTTAGGGCTGGGGGCTATTGCCCTCATTCTGATCGGCAAGCGAATCGATCCCCGCCTGCCTGGGCCGCTGTTGGCCGTTGTTGCGGGCATCGCTGTGGTGCAGCTGTTGGCGCTTGATGCTATGGGCGTAAAAATCATTGGCCAGATTCCCTCCGGATTGCCTCAACCCGGCCTGCCTTTTGCTGCCGAGGCGCTCCAGCGTTATCCGGATGGTCTTTGGTCGGTTGTCCGGCATCTGGCTCCGATAGCGCTGACCATCGCCCTGATTTCCTTTATGGAATCTTACGCCGTGGCCCGAGCCGTTCAGCGAAAGCACCGCAATTACGAGGTAGATGCCAACAAAGAGCTCATTGCGCTGGGAGCGGCAAACATCGCCGGTTCTTTTTTTCAGGCCCATCCCACCACGGGCGGTTTTTCCCGCACGGCCGTCAATGAACAGGCTGGGGCTCAATCCGGATTAGCGGCCATCATCAGCGCAGCATTAATCGCATTGACCCTGTTATTTTTAACTCCGCTGTTCCACAGTCTGCCGCAGGCCGTGCTGGCGGCCATCATTCTGGTCGCCGTCTATGGGCTCATCGACCTGAAAGAAGTGCGCTACCTCTACCGCAACGACCGCCGCGACTTGTTCATGTTGATCGCCACCTTTGCCATTACGGTTACCTTGGGTGTCGAAGCGGGAATCCTGGCGGGGGTAGCGCTGTCCATAGCCGACCTGGTGTACCGGTCCTCCCGCCCGCATTACGCGGTGCTCGGTGAGTACGGGGGAAAGGGCATCTACCGCAACGTGCAACGCTTTCCCGAAGCTATCGAGCCTCCGAACACGCTCATCCTCCGCCCGGACGGCCAATGGTTCTTTGCCAATGCGTCGTTCTGGCAACAGGCTATTCGGGAGAATCTGGCTGCCCGACCCGGCACCCGGGTGTTGGTGTTGGATGCCGCAACCATTTCCGCCATCGATTCCACCGGATTGCATTCCTTACAAGACGTATGGGAAGAATTGCAAAGAGAAGGCATCGCCTTGCGCCTTTCGGGTTTGATCGGACCTGTTCGCGACAAGCTGGAGCACGCGGGCTTTTTTGAGAAACTGGGTCGCAACCATGTTTTCATGACGCTGCAGGAGGCTGTTGCAGGTCGTCATGCAAACGAGGCATCGGTTTCCGCGGCGGTGCGTACCGCTCCCAGAACCTAACACCGTTTTTTGGGGGAATTGCGCGAGGCTGAGGCCTCGGGGAGGGTTCATTCAGCGATGCTCTTGAATCAATACCTTGAGTGACTGAGGTCACCAATCCTTTAGCTTGTTCAGGCCACTTTAGTGCCATATTGATTGGTGCGTTTACCGTGAGCGGCCCGATTGCTATTTGGTCAATCGGGCCGCCCGGTATTTAGGGGGGATTAATCTATTTGTATTGTTTTAGCGGCACGGATTTCGCCTCACTGACGAGGCTCAGAACGCGGATTGATCGCAGACATAAACCCTTTGGCGAATATCCAGCCATTTTTGGCCCAAAGGATTTTGCCATGACCGCTTTTAAGCGTTTGCTGATTGCACTTGATTTTAGCGATTCCGATGAAGACCTGATCCGGTACACAGAATTTCTGTCTAAAATTTACCGACCTGAGGATCTTTACTTTATCCATTGCGCGCCTAACCTGGTCCAACAATTGGATTTTTCGCTTCGCTTCAAAGAAGAGAATCCCTACAGCAAGCCTTTGGATGAGGAGTTGGCCAGCAACATCAGGCACCGGGTTCAACGCTATTTCAGCGATCCCGGCCCATCCAACGTGCACGCTGAAGTTATTGAGGGAAAGCCCGAGCAACAGATCCGGCACTGGGCAGAAGTTAAGTCGGTCGATTTGGTCGTCATGGGGCGCCATACGGACGGCAGGGAGAATGCAGTAGAAGTCAAGCGCCTGATGCGCCAGTTACCCTGCAATGTGCTGATTGTGCCCGAATCCTCAGAGCCTGTTATCCAAACCATCACCGTTGCGGTAGATTTTTCGCCTGAAAGCGCAGCGGCCATTTTTCGGGCAAAGCAAATTGCGGAGCGGTTAGATGACGTGACGATTACCATTTTGCACGTTTTTGATGTACCCCCGGGCCATTTTCAACTGTCGCGATCCGCTGCCCAGTTTGAACGCATCATGGGAGCCAATGCGCGCGATGCGCTGGAGCGCTTTCTTCAAAAGTGCGATGCCTCTGCCTTGCTTCACAAAGCCGTGTTGTTGCCTGCAGAAGCGGCTAATCCTTCGCGCGAGATCCACCACTACCTGAATAATCACCCGGCAGATCTGGTCATCATGGGGGCAAAAGGTCATTCGGCCGTGGAGCGCTTTTTGGTGGGCAGTGTCACCGAAGGGCTGGTTGACCGGCACGAGCGCCAGGCCTTGCTCGTGGTTAAGCCCTAAACGCCCTAAACACGCTTAACTCCTTTAACGGACTCAGATCATGGCAGCCAATGAGCCTGGTCAGCAGACCGCGGTTCCCGCCCATTTACTTTTGATTGCAACAAAACACCAGGCTGTATGAACACGGTAAACCACGCAGATCGCCACCTTTTCGACTACAATATGGGCTTCAATGACATCATTATTCGCTATGCGGTGATGATGCTTCTGGGAATTATTGGCGGCTTAACACACCAGTTGTGGATCATGTTGCTGGTGGTGCCGGTTTTCATTTTTGCCGTAACCGGCTGGTGTCCCATTCACGCTGTGCTGGGAAGAAATACGTCTGAACAAAAGCAAGCACACTAACGCATATTTGACGGGGGGCTTTCCAATAAGGAAAGCATGGAGGGCTCAGAACTTGTTGCCTTATGCGATAATGTTCTCGAGCCCTTCTCGGTGTTTGATGATGATTTCGCCCGATGAGCCGATTTCAACCAGGCCTTCCTGGCGAAAGTCAGTAAGGGTGCGGATGACGGTTTCTTTGGCGGTGCCCACGATGCCCGCCAAATCGTCGCGCATGATGTGCATGGCGAAGGGGCCCTTCCCCTGTTGCTCCTGGTAGCGGCTTTCCAGCAGCAGCAAGCCATCCGCTACGCGTTTGCGAACGGAGTCGTAGGCCTGGCGGACCAGCCGTATTTCCGTTTCTTCCAGGTGATTGGCCAACAACTGGATAAAACGGTGTGCCACATCTTTATCGCTGTGCACCAGGGCGTAGAAGTCGTCGGCAGGAATAAGCACGATTTCGGCATCTTCTAATACCTCAGCGGTATCGCCGTAGGTGGTTTCGCGCATCAGGGCGCTGATGCCGAAGAAGTCGCCAGGCTTGAATAAATCGGTAATGTATTCTTTGCCGTCTTCACTGACGCGGTATGCCTTGATCTTGCCCGATTGCAACAAATAGAGGTAGCGCGGGCGGTCCCCTTCGCGAAAAATGGTTTCCTTGCGGCGCAGGCGGCGCATTTCGCGGTCTTCAGAAAGATGCTGGAGGGCTCCTGAAGCTTTGGCGTCGCTGATGAAACTCGAAATCCCTTCCGCATCCCGACTGATGGCCGTGGCCTGAAACTGGCGGCGTTTGTTGAGCCGCATTTGAACGGCATCTAAAAGTTGCAGCTCCTCAAAGGGTTTGGTGATGTAATCATCAGCCCCCAGGTTCATGCCTTTTCTAAAATCATCCCGCTCCGACTTGGCCGTTAAGAAGATAAAGGGAATATGGCCCGTTTTTGGGTCTCGGTTAAGCATGTGGAGTACACCGTAACCATCCAGTTCCGGCATCATGATGTCGCAGATGACCAGATCCGGGTTTTGCTCCCTGACCATGCGGACCCCTTCTTTGCCATTGGCTGCGGCATGGACTTCGTAACCGTCCAATTCCAAAATTTCAGCAATGTTCTCCCGAACATCGGTGTTGTCTTCTATGAGTACGATAATGCCTTTCATACGGAATAGCCTGCGTTTATTCGAGAAATGCTCATGCTTTAAGCCTTGAAGCATCGCCAGTTAAGACTGGAGCAGTCTAAAATTAACTCCTTGAACATTAAGGGAGTAGCGGTAATACAACGGTAAACGTTGAACCCTGATCGGCCTTGGACTGGATGGAGAGTGTTCCCCCTAAAAGTTCTGCGTATTCCCGAACAATGTGCAATCCCAGACCGGTTCCCTGGATATGGCTGACGTTGGTGGCTCGAAAGAACCGTTCTGTGAGGTGCTCCATGTCCTTTTCGGGTATCCCGATGCCATTGTCCTGCACGCTAATCAGGGCCAGGTTTTCCTGTCGCAGCAGCGATACCTTGATTTGGATCGGTTCAAGTGAATACTTAACGGCGTTGGAAAGCAGGTTGAAAAGAATGGTTTGCAGGATGCGCAGATCGGTGGAGGCACTAAATGCGCCGGCTTCCGAAGCAAAAAATGCTAATGTTCCCTCTTTCCAGAGGGTCTCCTGGAAGTCATTGGTCCACTCCCGGAGCTTCTCTTCCAGGTTGGCTTCTTCAAAATTGGGTTGGATTTTTCCTTCCTCCAGCCTGCCCACGCTCAAAAAGTCTTCCAACAATCCGGTCAGGGTCCGGACAGCTCCATTGATGCGTTCTATGTGGCGCAACCGTTTGATCTGGCCGGCATCATCATCGTAGCGGCCTATCAGGGAAGCGGAAGACAAGATGGTGGTCAGGGGTGTGCGAAACTCGTGGGAGGCCAAGGTTAAAAATCGCGATTTAAGATCTCCGAGTTCTTTTTCGCGGTTTAGGGCATCCTCCAGGTCCACGTGCATCCTGCGGAGTTTGTTTTCCGTGCGGCGCCGTTCGGCCACTTCGTGTTCAAGATCGCTGTTGGTCGTTAACAGGCGGTTCACCGCTTTGGACAGCTCTTCGGTTCGCTCGCGCACTTTGCCTTCTAATTCGGCATTGAGTTCCCTGAGTTCGTGCTCAACGCGTTTCACTTCAGAAATGTCGTGGATAATGCCGGTAAAGCCCATTTCGCCATCATCCAGGAGGACTTCGCTGATGCTCAAACGAAAGGGAAAGGAGGTTCCATCCTTTTTGCGGCCTTCCACTTCGCGTCCGATCCCGATGATCCGGGCCTGACCGGTCTTTAAATAGCGGTGGATGTAGTGATCGTGTTGTGCCCGATGAGGACTGGGCATCAACATATTAACATTAACCCCCACCATTTCTTCCATCGAATACCCGAACAACCGCCCTGCTGATGGATTAGCGGTTAACATAATGCCCCGATGGTCAATAACAATAATGCCGTCCACAGCCGTATCAAAGACGGATTTCAGAAAAGCTTCAGAACTGTTTTCTAAGGTTTTCATTCCTGCAGGGGCCTTAAATTTAGGGGTAAATGCCCAGAAGCAGGGTCTTTTCGCCCGTTCTGAGCCTTTGGGAACCCTCATAGGTTGATGGAGGTGAGCGAAGCCAATGACACAGGTCATGGTAAGGCAGACGAGGAACCGGGTATTTTGAGTGCAAACTCGGCATCCATGAAACGAATACTCGTTCCCATCGATTTTAGCCCGCTGTCCAGGCATGCCATGGATCATGCGCTGCGATTGGCTTCGGCCTTTGATGCGGACATTGTGGCGCTTCATGCCTTCCGCGTTCCAATCAGTGCCTTCGCGGAGGGCAATGCGGAAGAGGCTTGGGTAGAAGCGGAACGAACCAGGCTTCAGGCCATGATGGAAGAATTTCTGGCTTCCGGCAAACCGGTTGGGGTCAAGCGTTCCGGTGACCTTGTGCAGGTAGAAACGGTGTTGGTTGAAGATTACCCAGAAGAAGGAACTGCTTCATTCAGCAAGCGTTTTGCCTGTGACCTGATCATTATGGGTACACAAGGCGCACATGAATTGGTCGAAGGGGGATTGGGCTCTGTAGCAACAACCATGTTGCGCACGGCTGACGTCCCGGTGCTGGTAATCCCGGATGGGGCCATGGACAAAGACCCTTCGCACATCGTCTATGCCGTCGATTTCCACGACAATGACCGGAATACCCTTCGGTTTTTGCAATACATGGCCGCCCGCCTGGATTCACGCCTGACGGTTCTCCATATTCGGGAACACGCTGTTTTTGATCAACCGGATGAATACCAAAACTTCCAGCAGACCTTTCACGATTTAATGGAAGATGACCGTTGTTCGTTTGACTTGGTCCGCGGCGTTGACTTAGGCGAAACCCTCCGCGATTACCTGGAGAATCGCGAAGCGGATTTATTGGTCCTGCGCAGTCGGCACCGCCGGGAAGACGAGTGGGACAGCGAGAGCCTGACCCGCGAAATGGCCTGGCACGCCCGTTCTCCGCTGTTGGTTTTTCCCGCTTAGTCCTATGCTGCGCCTTCGAATTTTTGGAACCGGCTGCGAACGTCAACGCATGATGGAAGACAAAGTCCGTCAAGCTGCTGTGTCACTTGGCCTGAACATAGATTTATCTATTGTTCAGGATTTGGATCTTTTGATCGAGCGCAGAGTTTCCAGAACCCCGGCACTTGAAATCAATGGAAAACTTGCCATCGTTGGGCGAGTACCTTTTCGCGCCGAGCTGATCGAATTGTTTAGAATGGCCTGTGCGCAGAACACAGAGCTGGATTCGTATTTGATGAAGGTTAGCCCTCGTAATGAGCGCACTCATGGGCGTGCCACCAGAAGCATTGTAGGTTTGGATCAAGTAAAACACCCCCCCATGAAAACTCCAATCACCTGGATCGTTGGTCTTGACTTTACCGCAATGGACCGCGCCGTGATTGAATACACGGCTTCTTTGGCGGATATGCTATCGCCTGAGAAAATTTACTTTGTTCACGTTTATCCCAATCTCGATTTGCCGGATATCGCAAAGAGTGCGTTAAGCGATGCCGAACTTCCCCTGGATGAACGCCTGGTTCGCGATATGCAAACCAAGGTTCGGGAGGAATTCCCAGAATCAGAGCGCTACGCCACAGAGTGCATGGTTGTAGAGGGTAAACCCGAAAGCCAATTGCTTCGCTGGGCGCACATTAAGACAGCAGAATTGATGATCATGGGCAGGAAGAAAAGGGTAGGGGGCAGCGGCGTTATTCCTCGAAGAATTGCCCGCAAGTCCGAGTGTTCGGTTTTGTTTGTACCCGAAAAGCCGACTTTCCAATTGCGAACTTTTTTAGTACCCACAGACTTTTCAGCACCTTCTGCAAAAGCGTTGGAGACCGCTGAATGGATTAGTGATCATATTCAAGGCTCAGAACTTTTTCTCTTCCACGCCTGTCACCTGCCATCTTCCATTTACTACGATGGGCTGGCTGGCTCCAACATGGTGGACTTGCTTCGCGAAGCCGCAGAAGAACAGATGGAAGAATTCAAGGAGAAATACCAGGCGCCCAATGCCCGGGTCATCGTCAACGCTAAGGCAGATCGAAGCGTAGCAAGAACCGTTGCAGAAAGCGCTTCTGACCTTCCCGCAGACATGATCCTGATCGGCGGAAAAGGTCGGAGTGGTTTAACCGGTGCCTTAATTGGCTCGGTAACAGAAAGTTTGCTTCAATCTGTCGAAGATGTACCGGTCTGGGTTGTAAAAACCGCGCATAAACGGCAACTTCATTCCAAATCTCCGGATGCGGCCGCTAAAAGCAGAGCATAAGGCAAGGCATTCGCTTCAACTTCACAGAAAATTCAGCACCATGAAAACTATTCTTGTCCCCGTTGACTTTTCTGAGCCCAGCAGCGAGGCTTTGCGGGTAGCCGTTGATCTGGCGGGCCGCTACCAGGCGGTCATTAAACTGTTGCATGTTCAGGGTGTTCCCATGACCGATCCTTATGCGGAAGTGGCTACAGCGGAGGTTGATGCGCTCCTGGAAGAGCGGCTTCACGAGCGTTTGCAGCGAATGATCAAAACATTGGGCGAAGGGGATGCTCCTTTAGCAGCAGCCCTGAAGGCCATTGAATTCAGGACAGTAGTCCGGACAGGCTTTGCCGCCGGCGAGATTAGCCGCCTGGCCCGTGAAGAAGAAGCCGATTGGATTGTTATGGGCACCCGCGGTGCCGGTGGGGTTGCCGGAGCGCTGTTTGGCAGTGTAACTGCGGCGGTAGTTGGGCGTTCAGATCGGCCAATTTTGGCCGTCCCGCATGGGGTTAAAATTGCCCCATTCAGGCACATTGCCTGTGCCTTGGAAACGCCGCTTTCAGAAGGGAGTTTGCTGCGCGAGCTGGATGATTTGGCTTCCCGCTGTGGCGCCGAGCTCACGTTCCTGCATGTGGTTGAAGAGCGCGATGTGGTCACCAGTGGCGTCATTGCTGGCTCGCTCAATGCCTATAAATCCATGCCTGGTCGCAGCCAGGCTAAAGGTGAGGTCATTCCAGGCCATGATGTTGAAGAGGCGTTGGCCACCTACTGCGATGAGAACGAGGTGGATCTATTGGTCATGATTCGGGAACACCATCCCTTTTTGCAGAAACTGATTCACCGCAGCATGACCAGACGCCTGGCCATGCATACGCAAGTGCCTTTGTTGATCTTTCCTCCACAGCAGGCATAAGGCACTGCTAAACTCCTCTTGTACGGCCTTTTGCCAACCGTTAAGCCTGCTCAGGGAAGGGAGGAAACTCCGGTGTTCATGGTTGGCATACCTGGTCGCTGCAGGCAAAAACAGGACCCCATATGGATGGTAACTTGTTTGAAGAAGATTCCTGTTTTTACCAGGAAGGCGGTGCCTCAGCAGGGGCGTCGCCTTTTCTCTTTTCGCCCTTTCCCTCAGAACTGCCCAAGCTGAACACACGGCTGATGTTGAAGCCAAAGTGGATGTCACCATCCAGCCAGTTTCCGGTGCTTTCGGTAACGAATAGCTTTTCAATCATGCCGCGGGAGTTGGTCATGTGCAGTTGAAACACGTGTCCCCCGGTTTCCAGGTCTAAGCCGATGGAGAGCGCGTTTTGCACGGTTTCCCCGTTGAGCGGGCTGGAAATTTGCCCGGGAAAAACGTAGAAGTACTCGGCGTTTACCGACAGCGACCCGGTGATTTTTTGGCGCGCTCCCACCCCAAGGGCGAAAACATCGTTCGCGTCTGCGAGCGAGTCAACCAGGTTTCGGTGCACCAGCGTTGGGCTGAGTTGAAGGCTGAACCCTTCAGAGAACTTGCGCGCAATCAGCGTTTGAAAGGTGTAATACATCCTGGAACTGAAGTAGTTTTCGCGCTCTGGTTCAGGCCATTCCAGCGTTTTGATGGCCACTGAGCTAAAAAGCGTAACGGTCACTGGAAAATTTTCAGCCCCCGATTTTTGTTGCAGCACCTTGTACTTGACAAAACCGTCGTAGAGTTTTTCGAACGATGAGCGCCCAAGGCCCACGCCCAACCGATCGGTGATGCCGTATTCCAGCCCCAGGCGAATTGTGGCGTTATCCAGCCCGAAGAACTCCGATGCTCCCCCGTTGATGCGGCCGAAGCGGTGACTAATCAGGAACAGCAGTTCCTTGCCGGAATATGTTTCCACCGAATGGCCATTAATGAGCCTGGTGGTTTTAAAGGTTGCAAACGCGTACTCAACGGGTTCTTCTTCCGTTGCGTTCAACAAGTCCAACAAATCCTGGGCCCGGGCCGGCCAGGCAGCCAATAAGGTCAGAATAAAGGCAATCAGGCTTTTTCTCATCTCACATGGGCTTGTACTCCGTCTTTACAGAGATTTCAATGCTCTCGGCAATGTTGTCTTTCACCACGCCGGGTACTTTGATGTCGTAGTCGGCTACCTTAACCGTGAAAACAGCAGTACCTACCACCGTACCATTGCCATCTGCCTTGAAGACACCGGTGGTTTGCACATCCCGGGTTACGCCGTGGATGGTCAATTTGCCCTGAACGGTCACTTTGTGCTCGCCGGCTTTACGCGGATCAATGGAGGTACCGGCCACATACTTACCTTCAAAAGTTGCTTTGGGGAACTTGGCACTTTCGACATACTTTTCATTAAAGTGCTCTTCCATCAGGGCTTTTTCAAACTGAAAGCTCTTCATCAACATGCTGAAGGCCATATCTCCTGTGCTGAAGTCAACCAGGCTGTTTACCTGGTAGTTTTTGGCTTCAATGTCCTCCATAGGCGTATGGGAGTAAAAACGCACATACCCTTCTTTGGTGAACCAACGGTTCTGCGCCTGGGCGGCCTGAACGCTGATGGCGAGCAGGGCCACTAACATAATGTTTCTCATTGTATTTTTTTGGTTTGTCTTGGCGCTTTGCCAATTTGAAGAAAGGCCAATTTGAAGAAAGGCTAATTTGTTTGGCCATGCCTGCAGCACATCTAGGGCCTAATTGTTTGTTGCTCCGTTGTCAAGCCAGCGCTGAATCAGCACAAGTTGGCAGTCTGTGAGGGGACCGCCGGGTGGCATGTTGCGAAGTACCAATACCCGGTTCTCCAGTTTTCCATTGTCAACAATGGATTTTACCTGGTCGTAGTTTTCCAAAAGTCCGGGGCCAGAGCCACCGGCAACATGGCAACCGCTTGTAGCACAATTGCCCTGAATGATGGGAAAAATCGTGCCAGAAAAGGTGCTAACGGTCGTATCGCAAGGGTTGGACGCATAATAAAACTCGTACAACTCTTCTTCGTTGTCGTAATAACAACTGCCTGTTGCAAAGACGATGCCCAGCAAAAGCAAAAACCCTGGAACGTATTTAATTGTTTGGCGCACCATCTTCTATCCAAATTTGAACGGTTCGCTTAGCGCAATCCGAGAGCGTTGGTTGATTAAAGGGCATCGGGACAATGCCGCCGGTACCGTTGAGTGAATTCATCAGGATACCGCTGTTGGCTGCCGCCGAAATTTGTGCATAGTTGGTCAGACTCAGTCCACCTTGCGGGGATGAACCGCTGTGGCAACCTGTGCAGTTGGTCTGAACCAAAGGAAAGATGCTTCCGGAGAACGTGACGGCAGTAGTATCGCAACCATCACAGCCATTGTTTAAGGCACCTTGTTGGATCCAGGTGAAAATGTCCATGATTTGTTCAGGCGTCAACGGTGGAACCCCGCTGCCGGGAGGCGGCATGACTTTGTCCGGGTCGGTTTCGGTGATAGCTTCAAAAACCTTGGATTCCGAAGGATCCCCGGGCTCAATTTCACCTGTGTTGATGATTAAGGAATAGCTGCTTAGGATAATTCCTTCTTCGGCCGTTCCTGCATCGTGGCATCCGGGAATGGCACAACTGGAATTGAGCAGGGGAAGAATGGTGTTGGTAAAGTACACGGAATCCGGATCGCAAGGATCCAAAGGTTGACCAGGAGAATCCACCGGCGGATCAATCGGCGGCACCCAACCATCCGGAATAAACGGATCGTGTTGGCAGGAACTGATCACTCCAGCCAGCAACAACAAACCAGCCGCTGCAAGTTTAGGTGGGGTTAAAAAAGTCATCGCTCGGTGGTTTTCAGCTACTAATAAACGAGAATGCAAGACGTCAATTGTACTGTGGCCCCTAAAGCTCCGAGCAATCCTCCTTCGTCCTGATCAAGTCCACTGCACTCCCCGCGAACGACAACTTCCTGCCCTGGCTCCAAAGCAGCGGCAGCCGTGTTTTCGGAGTCTGCCAAAGCAGCGGTGAGGCCTCCCCCCATGGGATTACCTGCTTCCAACTGCAAATTGATGGATCCGTCGGTGCCCCCAATTTCTACCAGTACACCCCTAACCTGGACCACTTTGCCAGCATAACGGGTGCCGGCAGCTGCGGCATCTGCCTGAAACTCGGCATACAATCCGGTGGCGGACCCTTCGTAGGCAGCCTCCGCTTTAGCGACGTTCGTATGGGGTTTATTCACGACAAATACATAGACCAAGCCGCCCGCAACAGCGCCCAGCAACACCAATACCCCTAGAATTTTTCGAATGTTCATCAGCCCGTAATTGTTCTGCTAAACTATCGCACACTGGGCGTTCCGACTCAAGCCAACTGGCTGAACGGGGCAATTTGCCTCCTCAATGGGCATTTCTACCGTTAAATGGTGCTCCAGCCCGTCACTTTCCCTGAATCCAGACGCGGAAAAGCGGTGATTTCTCCTTAGAAACAATGGTATCTCCGGGGTGGGGCGGGTGCAAATCCAATTTGACCCTGGATTTTGACACCACATGCATGTTGCGGATAGCGCTGACCTGGACAATAAACTGCCGGTTAATACGAAAAAAGACAGCAGGGTCGAGCAGGTTTTCCACTTCCTCTAAACTCAGGTCTAGCGGATAGCGCTTGCCATCCTTTGCCATATAAAACACCACTCGCCCATCAACCATGTAATACGCCGCATCAGCAGCTTGCAGCGCAACCAGTTTTTCGCCAAAACGAACCAGGAAGCGCTTGGGTGCAACGGCGCTGTTGAGTTGCTCAAACGCCTGGCGAAGCACGTCTAAGTCCACCGCTTTGCTTTTGCCGGTGAGGGCCATGAACTTATCCAGGGCGCGCTTTAGCTCTTCAGCCTTAACCGGCTTGAGCAGGTAATCCACCCCCGGCGACTGAAAAGCCTGCAGGGCATATTGGTCGTAGGCTGAAACGAAAACAATGGGCGGGCAATCCGGCCATTGCCGGAAGACTTCAAAACTTAACCCATCTGCTAATTCTATATCTGAAAAAATAATATCTGGCCGTGGGTGACTGCTGATCCATTGCAAGGCAGCTTCTATGCTGTCCAATTCACCGGCTATCCCAGTGATTCGACCATCGGCTTCCAACAGCCGGCGCAATTTTCGAGCCGCTGCGGGCTCATCTTCAAGTATGAGTACCTGCATAAGAAGAAGATAGAGAAGGGTTGCTAATCAAAGGGACCTCTACGGAAAATCGCTCGGGCAGGGCCTGTATGATGAGGGGACGAGCGCCCAACAGCTGCAATTTACGCGATAGATTTTCCAACCCAATACCGGTGCCTTCGGCAGGCGTATGCCGGGCTTTGCGCGAATTGGCCACTTCCAGACCACCCTGCGCACCTTGCCTGATGGACAAATGCATCGGGTGGTTTTTTGAAATGACGTTGTGCTTCAACGCATTTTCCACCAATATTTGAAGGGTCATCGGGGGAAGGGCCATGTTGCGCAATGCAGCCGGAACATCAATGGTCACGACCAGATTGTCTTCGTACCGCGCGCGCTGAATAGACAGGTAATCATCCAGAATACCCAATTCCTCTTCCAGTGAAATGCAGTCTTCTTTCCGGTGGGTGAGCACGTTGCGAAAAAAACCACTCAGCCTTTCCACATACGTTTGCGCCCGAACCGGATCTTCTTCAATGAGCCCACTGAGCGTATTGAAACTGTTGAACAAAAAATGTGGATTCACCTGGTTGCGCAGCAATTCATATTGTGTTCGAATCTTATCGCGCTCTCCTTCTTCCATTCGCCGCAACCGCCGCTCCCGCCAGCGGATCCAAAGCCCCAATCCGCCAATGAGTGCCAGCAGGCAAAGCACCAGAAACCAGGGTCTGGCGTAAATCGGTCTCGGAATGGAGAAAGGGAAGGCAATTTCCGGGCCTGCTTGCGGCGCATCCTTCAAACGCGCGCGAAGTTTAAACACATACGATCCCGGATGCAGGTTACTGAAAAAGGCCCGATCATCCTGGCTGATGCGCCAGCCTTCTTCCTGGGCTCCAATTAGCGCATATTCGTATAAGACAGCGTCGTTTGCGCCTATCCAGGGAGCCGTGAAAAAGAACTCCACCAGGCGCCGCCCGCTGGAGACTTTGCTGCCCGCCTTGAAAACCTTGCCTGCAGCAGTAGCCTGATTCAGTGTGACAATGGGCGACGCCAGCAAATCGGCATGATTGCCCTGCAGGCAGTACGGACCCTTGTTGCTGCCAAACCAGATGCGGTTTCGGCCCAAGCTGATGGCGTTGCTCATGGGCCGCGGTCGGTCGCGCAATTCCTGCAAATCAACCGGGCGGCTCGGATACCAGGGATTGGGCATCCAATGGGCACTTCGCTCGTGCAGCATGACCACGACGCCCTCGTCGTCCAGCGCAATGGCCATGACCGCTTCAGGCAACCCGTAATGGGTTACCGGTTCGGGCGAAGGGCTGCTTTGACCTTGCGCGGCAATTTCCGGTTCAGCAAGCAGTCCGCGTTCACGCGTGTGAAACCACAACCTTCCACGGCGGTCGCGGAGTACCTGGTACACCGTGGTTCCCGCTAATACGGAAGGGAGTTTTGGATTTGCGGCGTTTAACTTTTTTAGCCATGTTTCCGTCGCCCTTCCCTGCGTAGATTTTTTTATGTTCTGGTTTGAGTTCGATTCCTTAACATGCTCCTGCGTCAGGTGATACGCTCCGGCACCATCCGCACCAAACCATAGGCCACCTTGCGGATCGGGATAAAGGCAGTATATAAAATTTGGTCCAATGCCCAGGTCAAAATACACGGCGCGATCAGTGCCTGCCTGCCAGGCATAAGCGCCGCCCAGGGTACCCATCCAAATTGCACCGTTCCATTCCTGTATCGTCAGGACACTGCCATCTTGATCCCCTTCTCCAGCCGCGATGCGCTGTGCCTTTGATTGCCCCGGCGCAAGGCGGAATGCGCCAAAGTCAAACGTGCCAAACCATATAAAATCCTCTGAATCCTGAAACATAGAAATGATTACAGCATCGTTGGGCATCCCAGTCAAGACAACTTTTTCTGCCTCGCTCCCCTGATTCGGGGTAAAGCAGAAGAGGCCGTCGAGTGTGCTGAACCAAACCCTTCCCTGGGAGTCTTCCAAAACGGCTTGTGTTTCTCCATAGAAGGATCCACGTTCAAACGCCGCCTGCCGACGTGGATCAAAACTGTACAATTGTCCCTGTTGGTTTATGCTGAGCACCCGGCCTTCGCGCAGCGCAACCAGCTGTTGGATGCGCGGTACAGGCTCACGGCTGCTCAATTGAACCGGGTGCACCGTCTTTGCGTTGAGGTCTGCTTCTAACAAGCCCTGGTCTGCGGTGCCTACCCACAACAGACCGGCCGAATAGACCAGTTTGCTGATCTGGCCGTAGGGCCATTGCGATGGATCACTGAAGGGGGTTGATTGGGTGTCGCGAGCGTGAAAGTGGGCCATTCCCCCGGAGAAAAAACCAACCATGAACTGATTGTCATCCAACGCCAAAAGGGCTGTCACGATGGCGTCCGGGTTGTCTCCACCTCTTGGCATCGGACGGAGTTGCCTGTTGCTGCCCTGCTGTCGCACATGGACCATGCCCCGGTCGGTGCCTGCCCAGACGCCTCCGTCTGCATCGGCAACTAAAGCATTGATTTGATCAGAAGGCAACCCGTCGCGTTGGGCGGTTTGGTACCAGCGGTTGCCCTGGCGCACATAAAGCCCTTCTCCCGCCGTTCCCACCCAGAGCCGACCTTGGGTGTCCGCGCAAATGGCGGTGATGGCCTTTGCCGGATAGCCTTCCCCAGAGGGCAACAATTGAAGGGTACCCTCCGGGGGAAGGGCGTAAAGTTTGCCGGAGGGCGATCCTGCAAAGAGCGTATCGCGATGGCGGAACAAGGCAGAAAGGGCAGGTGCAGGGTCTTCTGTACATGGCAGGGCCAGGGTTTGTTCCCCGTCAAATCGCCACAATCCCCGGTCTGTACCTAGCCAGAGAAATCCCGACTGATCCTGGTACATGCAGCGTATTTCAGCTGCGAGGTCCGGTTGCAGCAGGTCCAGCAGATCCAGTTCATATACTTGAGAGCGAAGCGCAAAAGGCTGCACGAGCAGCAGCAATGCAGCCAGATACCTTAAAGCGCTGCATTGGCGATTGATCGGACCGAACGAAGGGTTGATGCGCATGCTCATTTCGTAACTGACCCCAGGCTAGAATCAGGAGGGAACAACAAGCCTGGCATTAACGGCAACGCGCACCGACTCTGCAATTTTCTGGTGCATGATTTTGGGAATGTTAACCCCATGATCTCGTAAAGGAATGTCGAATGTAGCGGATAGTTTCACGCTTTTGTCGGGCATGACCTGGATGCTGCCAGGCAGAATCCGTTCGCGCGTCACCCCGTGAATGGTCAATTGCCCCCGGACGCGCACAGGATAGGTACCCGGTCTGCTCAGATCAGGACGTTCAATCAGGTGACCTTCAAACGATGCTTTCGGGAATCGACTGATTTCCAGGTAGTTTTCCTGGAAGTGCTGGCGCTGCAAACCCGAATTAAAGCCCTCAAAGCTGGACATGCTCACACTGAAGGCAAAGGCACCCGTGAATTCAAGCACCCCGCGCAACTCATCGGACCAAGCCTTAATGCTTTCTAAAGGGGCTTCGGAGACAAAATCAATTCGACCGCTCGTGCTCAGGAAGCGATCGTCCTGGTTGTTCACGCCTGGGTTTTCAGCACTTTGGCTGGATGCAGCAATCCTCCGATGATGGGGTTGTGGCTTGTTCTCGCTGGCCTCTTCTTGTTGAATATCTGGCCGAGTCTTGGCGTGAACAGCAGGCTGCCCCGTCCAAAACAAGGGCAGGAAGACAACAAGCGAGGCTAAGGGATACATGGTAGCTGGTTTAGGCCGCATTGCCGCTGCTTATGGTTCAAGCAGATGCACCATTCAGGCAAAGTTAACAGTTCCTCAAACAAGCCCTTTGCCCCGTTCAGGGTTAGGAAATGCCCGTTCAGCAGGTTTGGTGCAGGAAGCATAGAGCCCCCCGCTAAGTTTGGTGCAATGGAAACGGATGGCCAATCTTTTTTTGACCTGCCTGTTCCTTCATCTTCAAAAACCAGACCATGAAAAAGTTATTCTATGCTTTAGTGATGAGCAGCTTTTCTTTTTTTCCGGCGACCGCTCAATGGGCAGTTGCTCCAACGGGTACCCTTCAGGACCTGAATACCACCGTTCGCATTGGTTCGGATATCGTGCTGCTTGGCGGCAATTCCGGTACGCTGTTGCGTTCCACCGATGCGGGGGCAACATTTGCGCAGGCCAGTATCCCTGTGTTTGGTGACGACATCAATGATTTGCAATTCATTGATGGCCTGAACGGTTTTGGTGTCGGGGACAACGGCCGGTTTTTGAAATCTACCGACGCCGGTGCCAGTTGGACCGTTTCATTGGTGCCAACCGGTTCCAACCTTTTCGGCCTTCATTTTCTCAATGCCCTGCGCGGGCATGTGGTCGGATTGGATGGCGTAGTGTTCCGCACCGATGACGGGGGAATGACCTGGGTAACCCAGAGCAGCGGTACCGCAGAGCGCCTGGAGAGTGTTTTCTTCACCAGCGATAATAACGGCTATGCAGTTGGCAGGGAGGACAGTTACCTGAGTACCGTTGACGGTGGGGTAACCTGGACCTTGAGCAACCTTTTGGGAAATGGCCGGGATCTGAATGATGTGTTTTTCACCAATGCCAGCAATGGTTACATTGCTTCTGACAACGGGCGCTTGCTCCGCACCACCAATGGCGGCGGCACCTGGACCATTCAGGTAACCGGTACGCCACAAAACCTCAACGAGGTATTTTTTCTCGATGCCAGCCGTGGCTATTTGGCGGGCAATGCAGGCCTGATTCAGGTGAGTACCGATGGGGGAGCGATTTGGACAACCCAGGTATCCGGAACGGTTCAGGATCTTGAAGACATCCATTTTGCGACCGTTGGCGCTGGTTCTGCCGCTGGTGCCTCCGGCGCTGCCACGCTGTGGAACGCGGCGGTTCCTTGTTCTGTTGCTCCCAGTGGTCTGAATGCAATTGCCTCGCTGGTTACGGGAGTTGATTTCAGCTGGACGGCAATT
The DNA here is from genome assembly GCA_016124275.1 of Bacteroidota bacterium. Lineage (GTDB taxonomy): Bacteria > Bacteroidota > Bacteroidia > Chitinophagales > BACL12 > WGOA01. The sequence continues at coordinate 12,319 of WGOA01000086.1, read as the reverse complement.
GCAGGAGCAGAACAATACCAGTTGCAAGGCGGTCCGGTCGGGGGTGGAACCAATCGATTGCTCACCCCAACGAATGCATTGAACGCAGCGAGCTCCTTCTTTACACCGGGTGCAACTTATAACTGGCGCGTCCGGGCGCGCTGCGGTACGGATGTTTCGCCCTGGTCTGCTCTGGCGTCGTTCAGCATGCCGGTGCTGCGCAAAGTGATCACGGGGGCCAGTTTTCAAGCCTACCCCAACCCCGCCTCCGGGCAGGTCATCGTCCGCTTCCCAGGTGTGGTTTCAGAATTTGCGGTCTTTTCGGCCGATGGACAGCGCATGTACCGCGAAGCCTCTTCTGCCAGTGACTATTCGTTTGATGTGTCCGCGTGGCCCGCAGGAATCTATCTGCTCCGCGCAAACACCGATCAAGGCGCAGTTACACAAATGCTAACGGTTGGGTTGTAAAACATTTTTATGCATAGCATAAAATATGTTATGCATTGTAAAGAATATGGTATTGTTATTGTTGGTGCGTTTTTTATTCCTCTTTTCAATAGGTTTCGCGTTTGTCAGCCCATTCTGCGATTCCTGGAGCCGGTCTTTATGACCGGCTCCTTCTGTTTCGGCATCCCTTACTTTTGTTCCGGAAAGGAAAGGGCTTCGAAGTAGGCTTGTTCAAATTCAGCCAGTTGCGCCTGCATGCGCTCGCGCGTCCAATTCATTTTTTCGGCCATGTATTGCGCTGCGGCGGGGTAAAAAGGTTCCAGCGAATCCCGGTCAAAGTACAAGCGGCCCGTGCGGCGAATCAGAAAGTCGCTCAGGGTGCAGACCCCTTCCACCGAAAGGCAATAGTCTAACTCCGCCCGAAGCATGCGCCAGCGGGGCTCCATTTCTTCCGGGTGAAGGGCGTAGGCCCGCTCCAGCACCGCCGTTGCCTCCGTGCCATAGCAGTTCACCAGGTGGTCAATTTCCGTTGTACTGGCTTCTACTTGCCGACTCTCTCCAAAAAGACGCTGCTTGAACCGGGCAACCGCCGTGTAATTTTCAAAGTCGCCTCCCGCAAGGGGCAAGTTTTCTGTTTTGGATTCCCGGTAGGGTCCAGCCCCCTGCGCGGTGCGCCTGATCATCACCATATCCACGATGCGCTCTGCCATAATCCGATAGCCGGTCAGTTTGCCCCCTGCTATAGAAATAAGCCCACTGTCTGTTTGAAAGACTTCATCCTTGCGCGAAAGTTCGGATGGACCTTTGCCTTCTTCGTGGATGAGCGGCCGCAGTCCCGCCCAACTGGATTGCACGTCCTTTAGTTCAAGCTGCAAGGTGGGGAACATCCGGTTCGCGGCGTTGAGCAGGTACACTACATCAGCTGCCAGGGTGCGCGGATGCCCGATAGCCTGGTCATACAACGTATCGGTGGTCCCCAGGTAGGTGGTATTACCGCGCTTGATCGCAAAAACCATCCGGCCATCATCGGGCACATCAAAATACACAGAGCGCTTCAGGGGAAAGCGCTCTCTTGAAAAGACCAGGTGCACGCCTTTGGTCAGTTGCAGGTGTTTGCCTTTGACCGGGCTGTCCAGCCGCCGCACTTCGTCGCACCAGGGTCCGGCGGCGTTGACCACGGCGTGGCTTTTGAAGGTTACGGCCTTCCGGCCTATTCGATCCTGAACCTTCACGCCGCAGACGGCTCCTGCATCATCGTACAAAAACCCTTCCACCGAGGCATAGTTGAGGCTTTGGCCACCAAGGCGCGCAGCGGTTTTGAGCAGGCTGGTGACCAGGCGGGCATCGTCCGTGCGGTACTCGCGGTAGATCGCGGCGCCTTGCAGGATGGCGGAATTCAAGAGGGGTTCAGCTTTTCGGGCCTCTTCGCGGCTCAGCGTTTTGAAGCGTTCCTCTTTGGGCACCCCCGCCAATTTCTCGTACATCCACAGCCCGACAGGCGTGGTGTATTTGCCCAGGCTTCCCGATTCAATGAGCGGCAGGAGCAATTCTTCCGGGTGCACCAGATGCGGTGCATTGGCGTGCAGGATAGCGCGCTCTTTGCCCACTTCGCGCACCAGGCTGATTTCCAATTGTTTAAGGTAGCGCAGCCCCCCGTGGATCAATTTGGTGGAACGGCTGCTCGTGCCCCAGGCAAAGTCTTCCTGCTCCAGCAAGAGCGTTTTCATGCCGCGTGAAGCCGCATCGAGCAGGATGCCCGCTCCGGTAGCGCCCCCGCCAATGACAATTAAATCAAATACTTCGTTCTGTAATTCAGAAACTTCCCGAGGGCGGTCAAAGACGGAAATCATGGGGCAAAGTTAGCCCGAAGGGCTGAGCTAAAACCGCCTGTATTTCTTTTGCCAGCAAGGGTTGTTTGTCCATGCCCTCAGTTCCTAAAGAACAGCGGATTGCGCAAGAAGTCTCGGTCCGTGAGGGTCTCCAAAAAGACAATCAAGGCTTTTTTCTCGGCATCGGTCAAAGGAATGCCCAGGCTGCCATCGGGTTGCCGGAAAACAGGATCCAGGGTTTCGGAATCAACCATGCCAACGTCGTAGTGGTCCAGGACTTCCTCTAGGGTTCCAAAGCGGGCATCGTGCATGTAGGGCGAAGTGGCTGCAACATTGCGCAGGCTTGGCACTTTAAAGGTTCCTTTATCGCTGTTTGCAGCGGTAATCAAAGCGCGTCCCGGATCGCTTTCGTGGCTGGCATTTAGTCCATTGTTGCGAAAAGATTGGTCGGTAAACAAAGCACCGTCATGGCAGGTAGCGCAACGGCTTTCAAAAATGCTCAACCCGGTTTTGGCCAGCGGCGTCAGCGATTTTTCACCCTGCAGCATTTGGTCGTATTCAGATCCGGCGCTGATCAGGAGCAATTGAAACTGAGCCATAGCGTGCAAAAAATACGCGCCATTGATGGTATCTGTTCCGAAGGCCTGCCGAAACAGGGTGGGATACTCCGGATGGGCAGTAAGTTTTTGAATGACCAAACTGATGTCGTCATCCATCTCCAAAGGATTCTCTATGGCGTTGAGCGGAACAAAATCCAAATGGGTAACACCGCCATCCCAGATAAACGTTTCGCGAAAACCCAAGTTAAAAAGGCCAGGCGCGTTTCTCTTGCCAATTCGTTCTTCAATACCAATACTGATGGGATGCGCCGCATCAGCAAAAGCCACGGCCTGGACATGGCAATTGGAACACGCTATCGTGCCATCTCGCGATAGAATTGGATCAAAAAATAGTTTTTTTCCCAACTTAAAACCTTGTTCTGTGATGGGATTGTTGTCAAACGTATACGTAGGATCTGGAAAATAATCCGGATAGTTGAACGCATAGGGATCAACCGGTTCCTCGCCTTTTTGACAACCCTGGCTGAGCAGGGTTACCCCTAAAAGCGCAAGCAAGGCCCATCTCTTTGCAACGCTGGCATTAATGTCCATGTCGAAGGGGTTAACGTTCAATGCACAACTTTGCGGTGTCCCAGCCGGCAGCGTTTCAGGGCTGCCGGCTGGTTAAACGTCTTTCTAACTCGTAGCTGGTTTCAAGGATTCCTCCAGCGCACAAACCACCTGGTTATTGGTGCGAATGATCTACAGAAAACACTTCAGCCAGATTCCCGGCAAAGGGCTGGTCTTTGATTGGGCTGTGGATGGAGTAGTTTGTCGTAAAGTCAATGTTTGCCGAAGGCCCATCCAGAACTTTGGCAACATCGGCATACAAATGAGCGGAGGGTTCCAGGTTTTCGCCAACGTTTACCGCCTCGAAGTTCAAGGTGATGACTTTGGTATTGTTTACCATGTTGGGGTTGCTGGCCACTTCTTTCCAACCGCCGATATGCACCGCAACAAAATGTTCGGGATTAAAGGCTCCAGCCACTTCGGGTGAACTTGGGGATTGACCTTCTACGGCTAAGCCAATGTATCCTGCGTCCCAGTTCCAGAACCAGGCACCAGCAGCGGGATCCAAAATGCCGCCAGTTGCTCCTTCTTGCACGCCGGATTCAGGGATACCAACCGTAAAGGAAATCTGGTTGTACTTGCCTGCAGGCACATCTTTAAGAAGAATGCTCTTGGATGCGGGTTCGGATTCCAGGATATGGTAGTATCCGTGCACTTCATCCGGGTTAGCCGACGAATGAATGTGGTCTTCAAGGAAGGCACCATCCGGACCGCTCAATTGAACGCCTGTTATGTAATAGCCAAAATTGGTTACGTTGTAGACCTGGCCCATAGCATTGGTATAGGGATAATTGGTATCATCCCATGCAGAAATGGACAGGGAACTGCTGCCAACTTTGTGGTCAAACTCAAGTTCGAAAACGCCAAATTCTTCCTGAATTTGGTCCTCTTTGCACGCGCTGAAACCGCCTGCTGTTACGGCCAGCACGGTTCCTAAAAGTAGTTTTTTCATAAGGCTGAGGGGTTTGGGGTTAGCGTTTAATGGATTGGATACAAATACCACGTATGGTTTTGTGTTAATTTAATTCCTGGAGATGGCCCAAGGCTGCAGAAGGATCCAAACCGGATCGTTCTGCGCGATTTTGTCAAACCGCGTGAGGTCCTGTGCTTGAAACGGGAATTGTCCTGAATTCCTGGGCGCGTTTCTTTTCAGAGAGACAGATTCGTGAAAATCTGATCAGGAAAAGCAAGCAGCTTTAAGGATGGGGAATCAGGATGGCCATGAACCTGTCGATAGCCATCAACGGTTGCAGCAACCAGCAGGAAAGGCCGGGTGGCTGAAGGCCTTTAAGCAACCTGTTGGGGCGGGGGAGACACAACGTCCTCCCAATATTGTGACAAACCCAGGTCGGATAAAAAATGCTGCCAACGTTGATTTTCAGGATTTGCCTGATGGAAACAGGAAACGTTGGCGGGCGCAATGAATGGCGCTACTTTAAGTTGAAAAAGTGCCTGGGATGCTGGTAGCCCGGCATCGGAAGGTTGTTGCTGGGTTTGCTGAAAGGTATCAGCCAGTTGCTGATTCCTGTAGCATTTTCCCTGGCAATCCATTTCCGGGCGCTCCCGGTTGATGCAAAGCGTCGCCGCGATGGTATCGGCATACAGGGCATATTCCAGATAGGGCATAAAAGGCTGGGCCCAGCCAAAGCTGAGCACAGCGAATAATATCTATGCGGAAAACTTTTTCAAGCGCGATAAAACTAACAAGGAACAGAACTGAAAACGACGTCAGTAACCTGGATTTTGTGAATTAATTTTTAAGCATTTTTTCCAGGCATCCTGACCGGCTGGGCACCCCTTCGGGGTTTGCCCCTACTGGTCTTTGGCGGAGATGGAGGGATTCGAACCCCCGGTACCCTCGCGAGTACACCGCATTTCGAGTGCGGCCCGATCGACCACTCTGGCACATCTCCGGGGCAAAGATAGTGGGCATCTCCGATAATGGGCCTATTCCAAATCCCGGTACCCGGAGCAGCACCCAAGTTTTATTCCACTCAGCTCATGTTGCAAAACCATCTGATGCAGGCTCAATCCCCAAAAAAGCGCTCGGGGCTTAACACAAACTGCACAATGGTATCCATGCTGGAAAAGGGCATTTCGTGCCCGACCTGTTCCACGGTATAGAGGCGCACCCGATCGCCCAAACGGCGTTCCAACCACGGCGAATTTCCGTAGGGTACAATGGCATCGGGCAGTCCGTGAATCAGGTCAATGGGCACATTGGCCTGGTCGAAGAGGGGTAGTGCCTGCCGCAACGCATCGGGATGCCCGAGTTTTTCCACGTTGGAGACCCAAAGCCAGCGCGGCAAAAGGTAGCGGAAAACTCCAAATCGAATCATATAAGAAATAGGAAGGGTCATTTCGTCCTCAGGATTGTACTGTCCCGCAACCCCCACAAAGCGGGCAATTTGCTCGGGAGCCATACCGGCCATGGCCAGCCCTACCGGTGCGCCATAGCTGTAGCCGGCCACAACGGCAGGTAGCCCTTCGCCCGAAAGAACTTCCAGACAACGCCTGGCCTGCTCCTGCACCGATGGTTCAGCACCGCGCGGTTTAGTGCCCCCATAGCCCGGCCGCTCCGGTATCAGGAGGCGATACTGGTCATACACGGCCGGGTCGCGGGCAAAACTGCGCCAATCCATGACGCTGCCCGGCGACCCGTGCAGCAACAACAATGCCGGCTTTTCCGGATTGCCAATTTCTATATACCGAAGCCCTGAATCCGTGTAGCGCAGCGCAATCGCTTCCGGCGTCTTTTTGTAAATCCAGCGCACACCGCGCTCCGTGGACAAATACCGATCCAGCCCTTCCATGCCCAATAGCCCCAACACGGCCAGTCCCAGAACGAGCAGCAGCAGCACGCGCAAAATCTTTCGAACCCAATACAGCCAACCTGATTTTATAGGATCTGTCATAGTGCGTTGTTGCAGTTTTGCTCGGGCGAAGGGCCCCTTCCGCTCAGCAAATTTACGTCCAGTGTACCGCCACTTTGCCGCTGCTTTTGCGACTCTCCAGAAACGTGTGCGCTTTGGCAATGTCTTTGGCGTCAAAATAGCCTCCAACATGAGGCCTGAGATCACCGGCCGCGGTGCAGGCCACAACTTCGCGCAGGCAGCGCTCCAAGACTTCCGGCCGCTCGTCGCCGATTCGGAGCATGTTTACACCAATCAGCGCCTGTGAGGGCATCAGGAATCGCACGGGATGGTATAGGCCAAAGGCCAGACCCCGCAAGCTGCGCTGAAAGGAATTGGAGGCATCGGAAAGCGATGAAGCGCCGTAGGCCACTATTCGACCGCCTGCCCCCAAGAGTGCAAGACTCTTGCGAAAGGTGGTTCCGCCAACGCTGTCCCAGACGACGTCCAGGCCCCGATCGCCGCAGCGTTTGCGGATTTGCTGGTCCCAGTCCCGCTCGCGATAGGCAATAGGATGATGCACGCCAGCGGTTTTGAGTGCTTGCAGTTTTTGCTCGGAACCCGCGGTCCCATAGACGATAGCGCCTCGCCGCAGGGCCATTTGCACAAGCGCCGTTCCCACACCGCCCGCTGCGGCATGAACAAGAACCTGTTCGCCTGGTTGCAGGCGCACACATTCTTCAGCCGCGTACCAGGCGGTGCAATATTGCGTGGTCAGCGCCAGCGCCACGCCGGCATCCATATCTTCGGGAATCACCGCCGCTGCGGGTTCCTGCGTAACCGCGTATTGTGAATAGCCGCCAAACCGGGTCATGGCCGTGACGCGTTGGCCAGGTTTGAGCCGAGTGACCCCGCTTCCTATGGCGCTGATCCTGCCTACCACGTCATACCCTAAAACCGTTGGGAGCGGAGGGCGGTCGCGATACAGGCCCTTGCGGGCCATGATGTCGGCAAAGTTTAACCCGAACGCCTCTACGGCAATGAGCACCTGACCAGCCGATGGGGCGGGACAGGGCTGATCCTTCAACACAAAGGCCCGCTCCGCAGAGCCTTCGCGAACCAGCACAATAGATTTTATGTTATCCATAAGTATTTGTATGGATAGAATATACTACCCTATGTTCTAAAACGCAATCTGCCGCTCAAAACCTTTACCTGTGTGCGCTAACCAATGTGCTCAGGCATTCAATCCGGAACCGGGTAGCCCCAATGATCCACGGCAAAGCCCCAATGGCGCAATACCGTATTTTTATCTTCTTCGCTCATGGAGTATTTGTTTTGGCTGTAGTCACCTTGAGACTCCAGGTAGCGTTGAAAGTGGGGCCGCGCCCGCTCAAATCCACCAATGCCGAGGCTTCGGTACAATTCCTCCAGTGTACCCATCGGGTTCTCGTGGAATTTTTCAAAGCGAATGGTAAAAAGCCGGTCTGCCGGTATCTTTCGCTCATCGGCAAAAAACTTTTTCATCATGCGTTCATAGATCTGCACGAAATCCCGATCCATTTTGGACTCCGGGTACTTTTGAACGATAAATGGCGTGACCGCACTTCGGTAAAGGTGCCGGGTGGATAAAAACACTTCAAAGGGGTTGCGGTAAATGTGCACGAAACGGGCGTTGGGGTAACGCCGCAAAATTTCCAGCATCCGCGGCGTGTGCGCGGGATTTTTCAGCACTAAGCGTTTGCCGCCGCTGTTCAGGGTTGCGCGCTTGAGCAACCGGTGATATTCCCGCCACCAGGCGTCACGCCCTTCCTGCGAAATGCCTTCAAACTCCACCCAGCGCCGGTAAAAGTCCATGAGCCCCCAAGGGAAATGCCATCCGTTGTACAAGCTGTTGCGCGTCATATTGCTCAGGGCCAACTCGTCTTCCTGAGGCGCATCAATGGTCAGCTCCATGTTGTCCATGGGCCGGGTAGGGGGCATAGCAAGCTGCAAAAACCAACGGAAAAACCGGGTGGTCATAAACGAGCGGGGAAACAGCGCCTGAATCATGGTGATGTGCCCAAACTGGGGGTCTTCACAAAGAACATTGTGCAGCAGGGTGGTCCCTCCACGCCAATGGCCAATAATAAAGACCGGGTCATCCGCTAGGCGCGTAGCTTTCAGTTTTTTTCGCAACCGCCAACTTTCCCACATCCGAAAAGGAAGACCAACCAAACTAACCAACGTAACAAACAGTACTCGAGGTATAAATTTCCAGGAAGGTGGCCCGTACGCCAACAGGTTAGAAAGCCAATTGTGCAGGGAGCTCCCAATAGCAGGACTAAGGTTGATCGTGGCCTTTTCCTTGAGTTTGCCTGGCCGCCTGGGCTTACCCGATTTTCGTTTGCTTTTCGCCGCTTCCATAATTTATCTTACTGTGGGATAAGGTCAGGAAGTTGTGGCAACAGTTGGGGCTGGTTCGCGATCTTTTAACCACCCCATGCTGCGCCGCACCGCATCCTGCCAGCCCAGATAGCGCTCTTCCCGCCAGGTATCCTTCTGGGCAGGCTCAAAGCTTCGGTCGCTTTGCAAGCCGATTTTCAAATCCTCCAAGGTAAAAAAACCGCTGGGCAATCCGGCCAGGCAAGCCGCACCCAGCGCAGTCGTTTCCAAAACAGCAGGCCGCCAAACCGGAATGCCCAGCAAGTCTGCCTGAAATTGCAGCAGCAAATTGTTGGCCGCTGCTCCTCCGTCAACCCGCAATTGTTTGAGGGGTTCTCCTGCGTCTGCCGTCATGGCATCCAGAATGTCCCGGCTTTGATAGGCCAGGCTTTCAAGTGTTGCGCGCACGAGGTGGCACTTTTCGGTGCCGCGAGTAAGCCCAAAAATGGCCCCGCGTGCATACATATCCCAATAGGGCGCACCCAAGCCGGTAAAGGCAGGCACCACGTACACGCCTTCAGAATCGTCGCATCGGGCGGCAAGGCTTTCACTGTCTTCTGCGCGGTCAAACAAGCCCAGCCCATCGCGCAGCCATTGGATGGCAGCACCCGCTACAAAAACCGAGCCTTCCAACGCATAGGACAGTTTTCCATCTAATTGCCAGGCTACTGTGGTCAGGAGTCCGTGCTTCGAAACTACAGGCGTCTTTCCGGTTTGCAAGAGCAGAAAACAACCCGTACCATAAGTATTCTTAGCCATTCCCGGCTCCAGGCAACCCTGTCCGAACAAAGCGGCCTGTTGATCTCCGGCAACCCCGGCAATGGTCAGTGCACGCCCTCCAAACCACTGCGGTAACGTTTGTCCAAAAAACCCGCTGGAGTCGCGAACTTCTGGGAGCATCTGCATAGGAATGTTCAGCGCTTTGCACAATTCCTCCGACCATTTGCCTTGGTGTACGTCGTAAAGCAGCGTTCTGCTGGCATTGGAAGCATCCGTGGCGTGCACGGCTCCGCCCGTCAGGTTCCAAATCAACCAACTGTCCACGTTGCCGAAAAGCAGATCACCCGATTCAGCTTGCTGCCGGGCTCCGGGAACCTCATCCAGGATCCAGGCGAGCTTGGTGCCTGAAAAGTAGGCGTCCAACACCAAGCCGGTGCGCTGGCGAAAAAACCCTTCACCCGGATGAATCTTTAGTTGCTCGCAATGCGCTGCCGTGCGGCGATCCTGCCAAACAATGGCCCGGTGAACCGGGGCCCCCGTGTGGCGGTTCCAAACCACCGTGGTTTCGCGCTGGTTGGTGATGCCGATGGCTTCAATGTCCGCCGCTGACACTTCCTGTTCGCGCAGAACGGCTTGGGCCGCAGCCAGCTGCGTTTGCCAAAGATCTACCGCATCGTGCTCCACCCAACCGGATTGGGGGAAATGCTGGGTAAACTCGCGGCGGGCGATGCCGCGAACCGCTCCGCTCCGATCAAAAAGGATGGCGCGCGAGCTGGTCGTGCCCTGGTCCAACGCCAGTACAAACTTTCGGTTCATCAACGCAACTGCACCTTTAGTTGAACGGGTTGGTGATCAGAATGGGCAAAATCGAGCGAAACGCCTTGAACGCTGAGCAGGTCAACGTTCGGCGACAAAAGGTAAAAATCAATAACCGTCGTGAACGTGCTGGCTGGATCGTAAGGTCGGGCAACTTTGCGATTGGTTGGGGTGCTGCCGTCGTAGGCCCAGGTCCAACCGGGCAGGTAATCGGCGGGAATGTTCTGTTGGTCGTATTCCGCCTCATCTTTCTTGAAGGTCTTGGGGTCAAAATCCGGCGGGCATTGGTTCCAGTCGCCGCCGGCAATAACGTAATTGCCCTGATTGAACTCGCCAAGCACATAGTCTTTCAACATGGCCATTTCCTGTGCCTTGAGCACCCCGCCTTCATCGTATGCCGAATTATGGCTGTTGATGACCACCAACTCTTTTCCCCCGGCAAGCGGATAGCGGGTTTCCAGAAAACAGCGGTCCAGGTGGAAAATTCGGGTGGGCCAACCGTAGTTGCCGGGGTAGTCGTAGCGCTTAGCTGATGTTGGGGTCGGTTTGCTGAACGTGACCAGGCCACCGTGTACGCGTCCAATGGGCCGCACAAAAGGGAACGGGTCAAAAGGAACGGGAATGAATTTGACCTTGAAATTGGCCGCAAAGTACCAATGGTGGGCCTGCAAAGCCTCCGAAAGTTCCACAGCCTGGTCGCGGCCGAAGCTGCGTTTGGCGTCGCGGTCCACTTCCTGCAGCAACAGGAAGTCGATGTCCTGTTGGCTGCGCAGGTAGTTCAGGGCACCGGCAAAATTGGCGTCACTTTCGCTGCGCCGGGGCTGCACATTTTTTCCCCCGTCCATAAAGAAATCCTGATCACGGCCCAAACCGGAGTAGCCAATGTTCCAAATCAGAAAGGTCAATGTGGAGTCTGTTACGGCCGGCGAGACTGCCAACGGATGGGCTTCGGCATCTTCGACAGGGGGCGGGTTGTAGTCAGTTACTGTGCCAAAAACCAGCAATCCAACAAATATGAGGGCAGCTAAGCCGAGAATGCCCAGGACAAGGCGCAGAACAGTATCCATAAACAGTAGATTAACAGGTACTTCCGAATCGAGGCAAGTTAGCTTTTTTCCCTAATTTGCCTTCCAATATGGATTCCTCTGAATTCCAACTAAAAGCCGGCAAGCAGGTTTTGCACACCATCGCCTGGTTGCCGGAAACGCCCATGCGCGCCGGTATTGCACTCGTTCACGGACAGGGCGAGCACTGCGGGCGCTACGACCATTTCGCCGAATTTTTTAACGACCAGGGCATTGGGGTTATGGGCATTGACCATACCGGGCACGGGTTAACGCCGGGCGCCCGCGGGCATGTGGCCCGGTACGAGGATTACCTGGATGGTGTAGAAGCGCTGGTGGCGGAGTGGCGTCGGCGCGAACCTCATTTGCCGCTGTTCCTTTACGGCCAGAGCATGGGTGGAAACATTGTCGCTAATTATGTGCTGCGCCGCAACCATGACCTGGCCGGGGCTATTTGCTCCTCTGCGTGGTTTCAGCTGGCCTTTAAGCCCCCGGCATTCAAAGTGCATCTGGCTTCTTTTATGGTGCGCATTTTGCCTTCGTATGCGGAATCCAACGGTTTGAACGCCGATGATCTTTCCCGCGACCCGGTCGTGAGCCGCGATTACCGCAATGATCCGCTGGTGCACGACAAAATTTCGGCCGGAGCCTTCTTTGGTATCCACCAGGCGGGTCAGTGGGCCATGGACCATGCGGATTCGCTGCGCATTCCCGTGTTGGTCATGCACGGCTCTGCCGATAAGCTAACCAGTGCGCCAGCCAGCAAAGCCTTTGCAGAAAAGGCAGGTCCATTAGCCCGCTATGTCGAATGGCCGGGTGCCTACCACGAGTTGCACAATGAAACCAACCGCATGGAGGTGATGCGCACGGCTCTGGAGTGGATCGATGGGCGCATTGGGGCAAAAGCTTGAACGAACGTTCAGGTTGAAATGCTTTGCAGCGGCGCTGGAGCCTTGCCTTAACATTGGCGTAACAAAGCGTGGCTAAAGACTTGATGTGGAGTTAACATTGGTCTTGTT
>WGOA01000001.1 GCA_016124275.1 Bacteroidota bacterium | reverse complement strand
TGGAAGCATGGAGTTAAGGAAGGCAAGCATTCACCTTGGGCGCCATCATGCCTGGATGTTCCCATCACCGCCGCGATGAAGCAGCCTTGCGCTTTTCTGCCAGGATGTTGATGTCCGCGGAATGGAGGACTGGACGGGGTCCTTTGTCAGCCACAACCTGAATCATCGCCAATCCAATGTTTTCCGTGGTGGTGAGTTGATGCGGGAAAAAGCTGTTGAACAATGGGTAAACGGGCTGCAAAACGGCGTAGAAAGCCTTGTACAACGGAGTTTTTGTCCGCGCTCCTTTGACCGGGTGGATGTAACCGGGTCGAAACAGGTATGCCGCTTTAAACGGCATGGCCAGCAACGCATTCTCCGTTTTTCCTTTTACCCGGGCCCAGCGCATAAAGCTCTTTTCTGCGCTATCGGTACCCTGCCCGCTGACGTAGCAAAACGTCATGCCAGGGTTTTCGGAAAGGAGCACTTCAGCCACGTGCAGGGTGAGCGTGTACGTTAGTGCTTCATACGTGGAAGCTTTCATGCCTGAAGCGGAAACGCCCAGGCAGAAAAAACAAGCATCGTATCCCCGCACTTTGGCCCGAAGCGACTCGATGGCTAGAAAGTCTTTGTGGAGGACTTCTTCCAATTTGGGATGCTGTCTTTCAACAGATTGCCGGCCAAGCACGAGCACCCGACTGATGGTTGGATCTTCCAGGCATTCCAACAGGACACCTGAACCGACCATGCCAGTGGCCCCGAGTAGAATGACGCGCATAGAGAGTATTTGTGTTTACCGGCTTAAAGCAACTATACCTGCTTAGAGTCTTCCTCCTTTTTGGTTGCTTGTTCGTCTGCTCCTTTTAAGTAACTGGGAAGATTTAACCCCGCCATGTTGAACAAGTCATTTAATGGAGGCACCGTTTTCATCATACCGGAAACAAAGTTGGCTGTGGAGGATTGACCATTTTCGCCTTGCCCATTGCCCGAGTCCCAAACCGTAATTTTATCAATCTTGATGTTCTTGACCGCTTCAACTTGGGTCCGGACAAGTTCAGGAAGTTTCTCGATAAGCAGCAATTGAAAGGCTTTGTTGGGGTCGCCTCCTGCCGCTGCAACCACTTCCTTGTACCCTTCCGCTTGTTTGGTGAGTATTTCGAAAAGGCCTTTCGCCTCCGCTTCCATTTTGGCGTAGATGGCATCTGCTTCGCCCTTCGCATTTTCCCGAATGGTTTCAGCGGCAGCCTGCGCCTCAATAATGGCGCGCTGTTTGGCAATCTCAGCGGGTATAACAATGTTGGCAATTTGCGTAGAGCGCTCCCGTTCCGAGCGCGCAAGTTCTGCTTTTTGCTCGGCCACGTAGGATTCTTCCAGCGCTTTGGCTTGCTGCACTTTTTCAGAGGCCAAAGCCGTTCTCAGCGCTTCCGCTTCTTTCTCTCTCCGGATTGCTTCTGATTGTGCAATGGCAATTTTGGCTTCATTCTCCCCGCGGATGGCTATAGCATTGGCTTCCGATGTTTTGACCCTGGTGTCCCGTTCAGCTTCTGCTTTTCCGATGGTTTCATCTTTAACGGCCGTTGCAATGCTGATCTCTTTGTCTTTTTGCGTAATGGCAATCTTTACATCGCGGTCCCGGTGGGTTTCCGCAATTTGCGTATCCTTTTCCCGGTCGGCTAAAGCCTTTCCTGTTTCTCCAATTTTCTCTTGCTCGGCAACGCTGATTTTTGCTTCGTTGATGGCTTTTGCTGCGGCTTCTTTCCCTAGCGCTTCAATGTAGCCCGATTCATCTTTAATGTCGGTCACGTTGACGTTGATGAGCTTTAAGCCTATTTTTTTAAGCTCGCTGTCAACGTTTTTTGAAATATTGTCCAGGAATTTATCGCGGTCAGAATTGATTTCTTCAATGGTCATGGTCGCAATGACCAATCGCAATTGGCCAAACAGGATGTCCTTGGCTAACTCTTGAATTTGCTCGGAAGTCAGTCCCAGTAGGCGTTCCGCCGCGGTGTTCATGCTATCGGCTTCCGTGGAGATGGCAATGGTAAAGCGGCATGGAACATCGACTCTGATGTTCTGCCTGCTCAGCGCATTGGTCAAATTGGCCTCAATAGAAAGCGGTTTCAAATCCAGGAAAGCAAAATCTTGGATGACCGGCCATATAAAAGCGCCACCACCATGAATACACTTTGCGGATGTGCCGCCGGTGCGTCCATAGACAACCAGGATTTTATCCGATGGACAGCGTTTGTACCGCGCTACCAGCGCTGAAATGGTTACCGTGAAAACGACAACCGCAACAACAATAATAATTATTGGAGACATGTTTTCTTTATTGTATTGATTCTACGATTAACACGTTGTCTTCGATCCTCACCACTTTAACAAGCGATCCGGATTGGATTTTATCGCGTTCGGTCATAGCCTCCAATTCATGAAATGCGCCGTTCACGCTGATCATTACTTTCCCCTTCCCCCGCTTATTTTCCGGTATGGTCAAATAGACCTCAGCCGTTTTGTGGAGGGTACTTGAAAATTTGAACGTGTTGTTCTCGGCGAGTTTCTGCAATTGAATAATTATTATAAAAAATAAGTAAAAAAACAAAATTCCAACCCCAAAGGAAAGCGCAATGAGCAGCGGTCCGTTTGAAATGGTTGAATAGAAGGAGATTCCTGTCCAACTAAAGCCCAACAGGAAATTCACCAGATTTCGGAGAGAGAAGAGTTGGAACGGAGCATCGGCGCCACCGGCGTGGCTGCCTAAGTCTGCGGGCATTCCATCGGAGGAATGGCCACCCATGAACGTCAATACTGTCTGGACAATAAAAATTAAACTTGTGGGAATGGCTACAAACCAAAAAGCCCTAAGGAGCGGCTCTAAACTTTCCAATGCTTCCATTGTTAACGAAATTAAGCGGTTTGCCTAGACTTTCGCTGACAAGATACCCTGCTGATCAATCTGCCTCCTATGACCAGAAGCTTTTTTTGTTCCGTGGTGCTGCTTTGTGCGTCTTTGGGCACGCAGGCTTTTCCCTCGTTGATTTCCAACAACGCATTCGTGAGCGGCGCTCAGGCTTTCATTCCTGGACCGTACTACCCAGTCACCGCTGCTCCCGGCGTGGATTTTACGCTGGCTAATCGCTCGTTAGCTTCCATACCCCTGCAGATTCCCGGGGTCATGAACCCCAACCTGTCTGTCGCCCATGAGCAACAGCGGTGTTTCGCTGGCGGTGGGCCAGGAAGTTTTCTTCTTCGAGGGCAAAAAGAAATACCTCCTCTTGGTAGTAGGGCCGGAGTTTGAAGGTCAGACCTTAATCGTCAACCAATTGATTAAAGAGCGCCTGGTGCAAATCCGCGCAGAAGAAGCTGAAAAAACTGCTTCGAAAAAGCGAGCTAAGCCGGACAAGTAGTTCCTTGCGGTAAAACCCACCTATCGGCCTGCACCCTTTAACCGTCTGGTTGCGGCGGTTTGCCCAAAGGCCGCCGGTTTGCGTTTGTGCCTACCCTTAGCCTTGGGCATCCCTTTAACATCTTTTCGCGCCTATCCGCGCTTGACCGGCCCTTGCGGACCAGTTCCAGGCTTCGGCGTGCGTGCATTGACCATATCGGGGTTGCCCATTTTGCCGGCCTGGTAATCCGCGATGCACTGGCGGATCTGCTGCTCGGTATTCATCACGAACGGTCCGTAAGCATAGACCCGCTCGTTGAGGGGCTGGCCGCCGAGCACGAGCAATTCAACACCGTTTTGGCTGTACAGGCTGATGGTGCTTTCGCCGCGCTCAAAAAGCGCAATGTGATGGCGTTCAAGCAATTGGCGGCCTTCCAGCTCCACGGAGCCGTTGACGGCATAGGCAAAAGCGTTGTGGCCAGCGTCCGTCGGGATGTCCAGGCGGCTGTTGGGTTCCAACGTGATGTGGTAGTAAAATGCGGGCGAAAGGAGGGCTACCTCCGAGCGGGTTCCGAACAATTCGCCCAGAATGACACGCGCTTCGAACCCCTTGCCTTTTACCTTGCCCATTTGCTTGTCTTGATACACTTCGGTGGAAGGGGCGATGAGTTTGTAGGCGGCGGGCATGTTCAACCAAATCTGAAAGCCGTGAAAGTCGCCGCCTTGCTCGTACATGTGCTGGCCGCTTTCTTCCATATGGATGGCGCCGCGGCCCGAGCTGAACAGCATAAAGTCGCCGGTACCGATTTGGAAATCGTAGTTGAGGCTGTCTTTGTGGTGGCCGCTGCCAGACAAGAAGTAGGTGGTAGGGATAACGCCTGCATGCGGATGCGCATCCACTCGCAAGGGGTCTGCCCCCGGTTCAACCCGAACAGGTCCGAATTCGTCAAGCAGCACAAAAGGCGACACGTAGTCCTGCTGATCGCCGGCAAAAGCACGCAAAATGGGCAGGGTACCCACCATGGAGCGGTCGGCCTTAATGATGCGGTAAACCTTGCGTGTGGAGGCGCTGGCGAGCAAGCCAGAGCCCGATTGTGCCAAACGAGGAGCCGCGATCGCAGCACCTGTAATAGCAGAGCCTTTGAGGAACATTCTTCGTTTCATGGCAACATAAAATTAAGGTAAATAAGGCAGGGCAAGGGTGCCATTCGCCTCGTTCATTTCCTTAATCAACGTTTAAACATTGAATTTGGTTCCTCCGCCTGCGCAAGGCTTTTTCAAGCAGCGCTCAGGGCAGGAACAACTGCATGTGATACTCGTTCAGAAAGCGCCCTTCGACATACAGCGCTTCTTTTTCCAGCCCATAGACAACGAAGCCCAGGGATTCATAAAGTGTTTTGGCGGGAATTTGCGTTGCCACGACGCTCAGTTGAACCTGCCTTAAGTCTGGTAGTTGGTGCAGTTGATTTATGAGGTAAACCATCATTCCTCTGGCGATGCTTTTACCGCGCCATTCCGGGGCCACATAGGTTCCATAAATGCTGGCTTTATACCGCAATTTAGGTTGTGGATCGCGGTTCACCATTGCAGAACCTACCAGGTTTCCGTCGGCGGTCCATGCTCCGACAAAGAAGTGGTCTTGGTCAGGCGCAAGCCGTTCCTTTACCTCAGCGTCAGACAATTTGGCAAACGTTTCTGCTGGAAAGGAGAATGCAGCTTTCTCTTCGCTCAGTGCTCGAAAGCGGAGGGGCTTCCAGCGGCTGGAATCTTCAGCGGTGAGGATGCGGAACTCAATCATATAAAACAGTATGGTTAAGGCCAGGCAGCATAAAATCTGCACCAGCTGGAACGTGGATCAGCAGCAATGTTAAGGCGTCGGAAGCTGACTCATATCCGACCACATGATTTCCCATTGGTGGCCGTCCGGGTCTGCAAAGGAGTCGTAGTACATCCAGCCGTGGTCTTCGCCTTCGCGGTAGCGGGTCCCGCCATTCTCAAGAGCCAGCTGCACAATTTCGTCAA
Organism: Bacteroidota bacterium; assembly: GCA_016124275.1. Classification (GTDB taxonomy): domain Bacteria; phylum Bacteroidota; class Bacteroidia; order Chitinophagales; family BACL12; genus WGOA01. The sequence continues at coordinate 21,291 of WGOA01000001.1, read as the reverse complement.
CGCGATCCTTGCTTTCTACTTCGATCGCCAGGAGCACCTGGGTGCTGGTACCATCTGCGATAGGCCTGTTGGTAAAGGTTTTAAAAAAGGGATGCGTGATGAGCATGGCATAAATCCGGTCTTCGCTCAGCACGAGGCAAAGGGCTTTCTCGTCGCTGAATTGCTTATTGAATCCAAAGCCCAGGTTGGACCAGAAGCTGCGACTGCGTTCCAAATCGTTCACCGGTAGATTGACGAAAATGGATTTGATGGAAGTCATAGGGCGATATTGAAGATTTCTTACCGAAAGGTAGAACGTTTTAATGTGCCTTTGTTGGCCCGTTTGTACAAAAAACCAGTCAGGGGTAGCGCCTGAATGCAATGCTCGCTCTTAGCTACTTTAGAGACGCCTTTTACCGAGCAGCATGCCCCTTCGATCCCCACTAACCCTTTTACTGGTTTGGGTCTTCCTTTCTGCGGCAGCAATTGCCCAGGTCAATGACCAGGTGCGCCGCTTGTATGCACTTGCGGACAGCAGCCTGGAATACGGCGATTATAGCCAGCACCTCCAATACTGTTTCGAGGCCATGGAGCTGGCAGAGGAGCAACGCGATTGCAGCAACCAAAGCGAAAGCTACCGGCGTATGGGGGTGGCCTATGATTACTTGAAAGACGGCCAGCAGGCTTTTTATTGGATCAATAAGGCCTACCAAAAAGGCAAAGCCTGCCAGGAGGATACATTGGTCATGCGGGCAGCGCGTTACTTGGGTGCGCTGTACTATGGCATCCAAAACGGGGATTCCTGCATCCACTTTTTGCAGGAGTCCGCCGATATGTTGCTCAGGCATGGTTACCAGGCAGAGGCCGCTTCGGCGCACGGTATGCTCGGTGAGGCAAACAGCACCATCGTGCGCAATATGCAAAGAGCGGAATTTCATTACCGCCGTTCCATCCTACTTGCAAGGCAATCGGGTGACCAGACGGCAAACGGGTACGCATTGTTCCGCTACGGTTGCCATTTGGCCAGAAACGAGCGCTGCGAGCAAGGCCGACCCTACATTGACAGTTGTTATGAAATTTTCAAAACGCTGAACGATGCGGAGGGCATCCAATGGGCACTGAATGGGCTAGCCTTTGCGGAGAGTCGTTGCGGCAGTGCAACAAAAGTTTACGACCATTTAACGGCCATCCAGCGGGTCAGTGACTCGCTGTTTCGTTTGGAGACAGCCCGGCAAACGGCGCGATTTCAAGCGCTTTATGAACGGGAGAAACAAGAGCGCGAAATAGCAGCTTTGCAGCTTAAGACCCGGCAGTTTCGCACCTATGCGCTTGCCGCCCTTGCTGGGTTGTTGCTCCTGGCCGCCGTTGGCTGGCAGTGGTTTGCCAGAAGAAATTTGCGCCGGGAACAATTGGCTGAACAGGAGCTTTATCAGGTCAAACTTCACAGTTTTCAGCAAGTATTGGAGTCCGAAAACAACGAGCGAAGGCGAATTGCCTCCGATTTGCACGACAGCCTGGGCCATTTGCTTTCGGCAGCCCGCATGCAGTTGTCCATGGTGGCCTCCGATGAGCCCTTTGTTCAGCGAACAGCCGAAATTGTAGATGAGGCTGCGCGGGAGGTGCGGCACATTTCGCACAATTTAATGCCTGCCAGTCTTCAGGAACTGGGCCTGCCCGCGGCACTTCGGCAAATGGTGCGCAACATGAGTCCGGGAGGAGAACCTGTAATCTCGCTTGAAACTGAAGGGTATTCGCCACAACCGGAAGATCGGGAAATGGTCCTTTACAGAATGGCGCAGGAGATGCTCACCAACAGCATCCGTCATGGAAAAGCAAATCATATTCATGTTCGGTTGCTTGCTGCGCAAGCGGAGATTTTTCTGGCTGTTGACGATGATGGCCGGGGTTTTGATGCCGGGAATGCAACAGCCGGGAATGTTGCATCCGGGAACGCAACAGCCGGGGAAGTGACAGTCGGAGGCGTGACAGAAACAGATGGTATTGGTATCAAAACCATGATGGCCAGGGTAGAAATGTTGAAAGGTCGGATAGAAATAGAAAGTAAACTTGGCGGCGGCAGCAAAGTCCGGATATATTTGCCGCTGTGAGCAACCCGGCACGCATTGTTTTGGCCGATGACCATCTGTTGGTGCTGGACGGATTGCGCCTGATTCTGGCCGGCGACCCCCGATGGGAAGTCATCGGCCAGGTGCAGGATGGGAAAGCCCTGTTGGCGCTGCTCGCAGGGCAACCCTGTGACCTGGTCATCACCGACCTGAACATGCCTGGCATGCGCGGAATTGCGCTGATTCAGGCCCTCAAAGCCCATTTTCCCCATCTTCCGGTGCTGGTGCTGACCATGCACGATGAGCCCGAAATCGTGCAGGAAATTCTGCTGGCGGAAGCGGAAGGTTACCTGTTAAAGAACTCGGGCAGAGCCGAAGTCTGTGCGGCAGTAACCCAGTTGCTCGAGGGCAAGACCCATTATTCGCCCGCTGTCCTGGAGCATGTATTGCGGGAGTATCGGCAAGCTAAAAAGAAGGAGGAGGCGCCGCGGCCGCTCAGCGCGCGCGAAACGGAAATTCTACATTGGATCGTGGCCGAATTGAACAGCCGGGAAATTGCCGAGAAACTGTTCATCAGCAAGCAAACGGTTGATACCCACCGGGCCCACATCATGGAGAAGACTGGCGCCAGAACTCTGGTGGGCCTCATCAAGTTCGCCCTCCGGGCCGGTATCGAAGGCCCGGCATCCCTATAAGTAGGGAGTCCAAAATCCATAGTTGTACCCCTGTTCTGCCTTTTAGCCCGATAATACTTTTACAGGACAAGCGCTATTAACGTAGTTGTTTGTATGCCATGCATATAAAATACTATGTATGCGGAACTGCGCCTATAAACAAACGAATACATGAAAACCATACTTTTTCTCCTCTTTCTCGGATTTGGCTCTTTGGTAACCGGCCATGCGGGTTATGTAAACGCGCAGATCTCGGTGGCCGATATTGATCCTGCTCAGGCAGCCATAACGGTCAAGGACATCAGCCTCCTGAAGCAAGCCATGGCGGGAGGAACTGACATCAACCAAAAATTTGCCTTTCACTGGCAACAATCCCCTTCCACCATCATCCATTTTGAGAAGGCCACCTTGCTGATGTACGCCATTTCAATGGACTGGTATGAAGGTGTGTTGGAATTGTTGCGCGCCGGCGCAAAGTCAAACATGTACGTCAAAGGCATCAATCCGATTGGCTTGACGTTTGACCGCTGTCAAGTCAAGGAGATAGCCGAAATGAGCGACATGATGATGGCGGTCATGGCAGGCAACCCCGACATTGTCAAGCTTATGGTCATTGACGGCTGCGACACCCGTGGAACCATGGCGGTAACCTTGCCCAAAAATTGCCAGACAGCGGTAGCCTTGGGGGGACTCATGAACATGCGAAGCCTGGCCTCACCGGAGGTAGCAGAACTGCTCAAGGAAGGCAAAAAAGCGGCGTGGGCACAAAATGGCTTGCCCGCAGAAGGGCAGCGTCCAGGGCAGTAATCGCCGCAACTACGCTTCCTTGGGGCCAGGATTGGCCGAGCCCGGGTTTTCCGGAGCTGTATTTGACTTGGGAAGGGCCTTGCCGGGTTTGCGCCGGGGAGGACGTACGCGGGAAGCGGCCGCAGCTTGCGGAGGCCGGGCGGGGTTCTCGGGAGCTGCTGTTCTATCGGGAGGCGTGTTCCGAGTGGGTGGTGCTGTACGCGAGGGTGGCGCATTCCGGCTTCCGGTCTGCTCTGTTCCAGGCGAATCGGCCCTTCGCTCCCCACGCTGCTTCATTTTGAGGTACACGGCCGTATGTTGCCCGCCGCGGCCCGGTCGCTCGTCCACTTCAAAAAGGCTGGTGGCAGCCACTAAGCCGCTCAGGCGTGCGTAGCCGTAGTTGCGGGAGTCAAAGTCAGGGCTTTGTTTGGCAATATTGCTGCCCACGGAACCCAGTTCGGCCCAACCGCCGTCATCCGCAGCGCCGGTTACAGCGCTGCGCAACAGTTGAACGAGCCGTCGGTCCTGCCGCAGTTCCGCGCCGTTTTTGCGCTTGATCGCACCGCCGCTGCCGCCGCTGTGGCTGTCCTCTTCGTCCTCTTCAGACTTGGCAACCAGCACCTCGTTGTAAATGAATTTGTCGCAAGCCGCTACAAAAGGCTCGGGCGTGTGTCGTTCCCCAAATCCGTAAACCGTCAGCCCCGATTCGCGGATTCGGCTGGCCAGTTTGGTAAAGTCGCTGTCAGATGACACAATGCAGAACCCGTCAAACTTGCCGCTGTAGAGCAAGTCCATAGCGTCTATGATCAGCGCCGAATCTGTCGAGTTTTTGCCCTTGGTGTACCCGAATTGCTGGATGGGTTGAATAGAGTGGGGAAGGAGCACATCTTTCCAGCCTTTGAGCCGGGTATGGGTCCAGTCGCCGTAGATGCGCTTGACGTTTGCGGTGCCGTACTTGGCAATTTCCGCCAGTAGCGGACCCGCCAGCGAAGGCTGGGCATTTTCCGCGTCAATGAGTACAGCGAGTTTTTGGGTAGCGTTCATAGGGTTGAAGGGTAACGCGGGATATGGAGTTCTTAGAAGCTCCTAAAAATAAAAAAGTTCGAATGGCCTGGGCTATTCGAACTGACCGGACAACTCCGGTGAACAAGGTTGTTGCTTAACCGCGCCGAAAAATCGGCTCGAAACAGCAAGGCTTACCAGCGCGATCCGCCGCCGCCTCCGCCGCCGCGGTATCCACCGCCGCCGCCTCCGCCGCTGCCACCGCCGCCGCGGTAACCACCGCCGCCGCCGCTGCCGCCTCCGCCGCCGCGGTAACCACCACCTCCACCGCCGCCACCCTGACGGGGTTCGCGGGGACGTGCTTCATTGACTTTCAGGGCGCGACCACCGAAGTCTTGATCGTTCATGCCCTCAATAGCGGCTCTTCCTTCATCGTCGTTGGGCATTGTGACGAATGCGAACCCGCGCGGACGGCCGGTCTCCCGGTCCATCACGACTGCCACATCTTCGACTTCTCCGAATTGTTCGAAGGCGTCGCGAAGATCGTCCTCACTGGCCGAGAACGGCAGATTTCCAATGTAAAGCTTCATGCAAGTAATTGAGTAGGGTGCACCGGCCACAGTTTTTTTTGGCCGAAACACCTTTGGATTGAACGGTAAAAGTACGCCTTCCGAGCATCCGGGATACTTTTCAACAAATATTATTTTCAATGAGTTAATTAATACCATTTCATAAATTATTCACAATTTGTCATTTAAATACTTAAGGCGCCGTATTCAGTGCCCCTCCAGCCGCGCGGAAATTCGTTCTTTCGTGCCCGATTATCCACATTTCATCCCCCGTAACGCTCGTAAAGCCCCTCCTATGATCCTGATTCGCCTCACTGAAGAGTGGTTTCCCCGGCTTGTAGAGCTGGACACGACGCTTGAACGTGCAGCTGCCTACCGGTTGCAGGATGGCCTGTTGCACTTGCAGGACCAGGGCGCACCGGAGCAAGGTGTTTCGGAATCCGATCTGGAGCCCATGTGCACCCAGTTGCAGCACCTGAACCAAAGCGGTGGTTTGGTCATGGGTGCTCAGGCGTCCGGCCGGCTCGTGGCGCTGGCGGCCATGAGCGGGGTTGTGCCGGAGCATGGACCCGCCTGGCGAACACTTAGGCACTGCTACACGGATCGTCAATGGCGCTGCAAAGGCCTCGGATCTGCCCTTTTGCGGGCCTTGAGCCGCGAAGCAGCACGCGAAGGAGCAGAGCAGCTGTTCATCCCATCGCTGCCTGCAGCGGATACCGTCGATTTTTGGCTTCGCCGCCGCGCGAGTCTGATGCCTCCTGATCAGACGGCACCGTCGTTTCGGATTCCGGGTACCATTCCCCTGAAATTGGCGCTGGCCAATATTTAACAGTTTGCAGGTCGAAGAATCCCCGGCTCCGGGCTAATTTGCTGCTTACTACTTGCCTTCACCTACAATCTACCCCCACATGAGCAAGGTTAACATGCCCGATGGCTACAACACCGTGACGCCATACCTGGTGGTCCAGGAACCGGAAGAGACGATTCATTTTTTGAAACAGGTGCTGGGCGCCACCGAACTGCTCGCTCCCATGCGACGCGAAGACGGCAGCATCATGCACGCTGAAATGCTGCTGGGAAATTCGCCCATTATGCTGGGCGGTGCTACTGCCGAATGGACGCCATCGCCAGCCATGCTGTACGTTTACGTAGCTGACGCCGATGAGGCTTACCGCAAGGCTATGGCGCTGGGTGGCATCAGTTTAATGGAGCCATCGGATCAGCCCCACGGGGATCGCTACAGCATGGTCCTTGATTCGCAGGGCAACCAGTGGTGCATGGCGCAGATGAAGGAAAAAGTCAGCGAAGCCGAACTGCGCGCCCGCTACAGGCAATCCTGAAAATTTATCCACATTTGGGTGGAAGCGGCGCTTCGGTTGAGCCTTTCAACTGAATTGCGTAATATTTGTAACCATGGACAACCGCAATCCGCTCACCTACGAAGCGGCCGAGATTCAGCTGGCCGAATTGCTTGCGCAAGACCTCGATCAGCGCCAGAACTACGACCATTACAGCACGGACGACATGTACACATGGAGTACCGTGTTCAGCAACCTCTTCCATCGGGCCTGGCCGAACCGGGCTCACCCGGAGTTTCTGGACGGGGTTGATCGCCTGCGGTTGATGTACCACATCCCCAAAGTCAGCGCGGTGTCCAATCGCCTGCAGGAATTGGTCGGCTGCCGCTTGTATTTTGTCGAAGGGCATACGGATCCAACCACTTACCTGCTCAGCATTGCGCGCAACTATTTCCCGGTCACCGTCTGGTTGCGCAAGCCCATTCAGATCGGCTACATCGAAGAGCCGGACATGGTGCATGAGGTGCTGGGGCACGCGGTCATGCTCAGCAACAAATTGTATTTCGAACACCACCGCCGCATTGCGCAGGTGTTTCTTGACATCATGAAGCAAGCGCCCATGAGCACGGTGGAGCTTTTGGCGGAATGGGTGGCTCGCTTTTACTGGCGCACCATTGAGTTCGGCCTCACGCGCGATGATTCGGGCAGGGTTCGGGTTTATGGGGTCGGCATTCTCTCTTCCGCGGAAGAAACCATCCGCAGCCTTGAGCCCGGAGCCTCGCACGTGTACCTGCCGGATGATCCGCATTTGGCCTGCCGCATGTTGATAGACGAGTCGTATGAACTGGACGAAAGCGGCAATTACACGGGCAAAGGCGGCATGCGCACCTATTACGTTGTCAATGGATTCCACCACTTCCACACCATGGTCAATGCGTTGAAGGATGTGATCACCAAAAAACTGGCCCAGGAAAAACTGGTGCCCATCGGCTGAATCGGAACCCCTTGAACAAGAGCAACCTCGACCCCATTCGCCCCTACAGGCCTGGCGATTTGGGTGCCGTACAACGCATTTACGGTCAGGCTATTGCGGCAGGATTTTGTACGGCTGATCTGGAGCCGCCCCACCAAAGCCGCTGGGACGAATGGGGCAAAACCCACGAAGACCCGCGTTTTCCTGTGTACATCTGGGAAGAAAAGGCTCAGGTGCTGGGCTACTGTTCACTGACGCCTTATCGGCCAGGTCGAAGGGGTTTGTCGCGCACCGCAGAGGTCAGCTATTTTGTGGATTTTGCAAACCACGGCCGCGGCATTGGCCGTTCGCTGGTGCTGCACACGCTGGAGCAAGCCGTTGCCCTTGACTTTCACGTCGTCTTTGCCATCATTTTAGAAGCCAATCAACCCAGCCAGGATTTGCTGGCTGAATTGGGTTTTTCGCGGTGGGGCTACCTTCCGGAAGTGTTTCGCTACGCCGGTGCCTGGCACGGGCAGGTTTATCTGGGCAAGGTTTTATGAAAAAAGTGGCGTTTTTGAGCATCGACAGCCTGGACGGCTTTGTCTGCTACGATCACTTGCTTGAAGCGCCGCTTCGCGCCATAGGTTGGCAGGTAGAAACGGTTTCATGGCACCGCAACGATGTTTCCTGGCAGGACTACGATGCCGTGTTGATTCGCTCTACCTGGGACTACCAGGACAACCCGGAGGCTTTTCTCAAAGCGCTGGAAGCCATTGAAGATTCCGGTGCGCATTTAGAGAACCCGCTGGAGCTGGTGCGCTGGAATTTGCACAAGGGGTATTTGCGCGACCTGGAGCGGCAAGGCATTCTGGTGGTTCCAACGCTTTTCCGCGATGCCGGTGCACCGCTTAACCTGGGGGATGCCTTTGCCGATGCCGGCGTAAACGAACTGGTCATTAAGCCGGCCATTAGCGCCAACGCGGACCAGACCTTTCGCCTGACACCGGAAAGTGCCAACGCCCGACAAGAGGAATTGCAGCGCATCTTCAAAGAGCGCGATGCCCTCATTCAACCGTTCTTCCCGGCCATTGCTGCCGAAGGCGAGTTTTCGCTGTTCTTCTTTGGAGACACCTTTAGCCACGCCATTCTCAAGACCCCCAAAACCGACGATTTCAGGGTGCAGGAAGAGCACGGAGGTCGTTTGCAGGCCATCGTGCCGGAGCCTTGGTTACTGGAAGCGGCTGAGGAGGCCCTTAGCGCCATTCGACCTAAACCGCTTTATGCCCGCGCTGATTTTGTGCGCGACACCGGCCTGCCAGGCGCTTCTGGCCAATTTTACCTCATGGAAATGGAATTGATTGAGCCTTCGCTGTACTTTAACCTTGACCCGGATGCTGCCCCGCGGTTTGCGCGTGTGTTTAACGCGTGGATGGATCCTTCCGCCGAAGAATAAGCACAGGTCAACTTGAATTTCCCGAACTTCGCGCATTCCGGTTTTGAAACATGCAAGAGAACAGCCAGCCTTCGGGCCAACCCATCCTGGTGCTTTTTGACGTGGATGGCACCCTGATCAACAGCTACGAGTTTGACACCGAGCTCTTTGTGCAGGCTGTCCGCGAGGTCACCGGCATGGTCATTCACGGAGATTGGTCGTCGTACACGTACGTCAGCGATGGCGGCGTGCTGCAGGAAGAAATAGCGCGGCAGGGACTGTCCGGCAATGCTGATGAATGGGAGCGAAAAGTTAAAGAGCGCTTTACCGCCTTGACGCGCGAACACTTGCAGGAGGCCAACGGCAACCTGGAAAAACCCGGCGCACGCGATTTTGTGGAGCACATGCTCCAGCGCAGCGATTGCGCGGTAGGCGTGGCAACGGGCGGTTGGGGCGGCACGGCGCGCCTTAAATTGCAGCACATCGGTTTAGGCAGTCATTTGGCCAGTGGAAAGTTGGCCTTAGCCACTTCGTCCGACCACCACAACCGATTGTCCATCATGCGCCTGGCCGAGCGCCGGGCCAAAGCTAATTGGGTAGCCCAGACCACCGATGTGGTGCAACCCAAGCACCATAAGATTTACTTTGGAGACGGTCCCTGGGATCAGCGCGCTTGTGCAGACCTCGGTTTCCATTTCATTGCCATTGGCAACCGCATTGAGCACCCACATCGTTTTGACGACTTCCTGGATCAGCAAGCCTTGTTGCAGGCTGCCGGGTTGCTGGGCTGAGCGCATCGCTTACCTTCGCTGGCATGGAAAAGTTGGGATGGGGAGTTTTGGGTTCCGCCCGCATTGCCCGAAAAAAAGTGATGCCCGCCCTGATGGGGGCCAGCACGGGTCGTCTCGTTGCGTTGGCTTCGCGCGATTTGGCGCGCGCTGAAGCCGGCTTAGCAGAAGCGCTGGCCGAAGCGGCGCAGCGGGGCATTTATCCTGACCAGCGTCCCATGGCCTGCGGTTCCTATGAGGAGCTGCTCGCAAACCCGCAAGTTGACGCGGTGTACCTTCCCCTGCCCAACAGCGAGCACGTTGCCTGGGCCATTCGCGCCCTGGAAGCGGGCAAGCATGTGCTGCTTGAAAAGCCGGGGGTTAAGTCGGGCGAAGAAGCGTTGCAACTCCAGGCGGCAGCCTCCCGTTATCCAAAGCTGCTGGTTTCAGAAGGACTGATGTTTCGCCATCATCCGCAATGGGACCTGGCCCTGAACTGGATACGCGATGGGCGAATTGGTGCGCTGCGCAGCGTGCAGATTCAGTTTTCTTTTTACAGCGAGGACCCAACAAACATTCGCAACCGAAAGGAAACCGGCGGTGGCGCCCTGCTCGATTTGGGTTGTTACGCGATTGCTGCATCGCGCTTGATTTTTGGTGCTGAAGCCAGCGCGTTGCGCGCCGTGCAAACGTTCAACCAGGCCGGAGTTGACGTGCAGACGCGCGCCGAAATGCGCTTTGATCCGCTAGCCGGCGCGGAGGCGGCCAGCCGGGCCTTTTGGAGTACCGACATCCGCGCGGCCTACTTTCAACGGCTTGACATTTCGGGCACCGAGGGCAGGATTTTCATGGAGCGGCCCTTCAGCCCGGTTTTTCATGAAGGGGTGCGGCCCGTCCTTTTCGGACAGGCCGGCAATTTGGTGCTGGATCCCGAACCCTTGCGGGCCGATCATTTCACGCTCCAGGCCGATCGCTTTTCGCTGGCCGTGCAAGGCCGTGGTCTCCTTGTCCCGGAAGATGGGTTGCCTGATTGGGCTATTCAGGCGCATTATATGGATGCGGTCCGGCAATCGGCAAATGCAGATACGTGGGTAGCGCTGCTACCCTGATCAGGGCATTTTTTTGCACAAAGCGAGTATTTTTTTCCGAATGACAAACTTGTCCAGCCGATTTGCTGGAGTTTTGTACAAACCGATCGTACAAACAGATCGTACAAACGGATCGCATGAAGATTTTAAAATACGGGGGAATGGGTTTGTTGGCTTTGCTGCTGCTCATTCAGCTTTACCCCTACGGTCGCGACCACAACAACCCTCCGGTACAAGCCAGCGTTGCCTGGGATTCACCTCAAACAGAAGCGTTGTTTCGCCGTGCTTGCGCCGATTGCCACAGCCATCAAACGGTTTGGCCCTGGTACAGCCATGTTGCGCCAGTGTCCTGGCTGGTGCAAAACGATGTGGAAGAAGGCCGGGAGCATTTCAACGTCTCCATGCCGGCAGGCCGGCAAGGGGATGCCGACGAGGCCGCCGAGGAGGTTAAAGCGGGCAAAATGCCCATCAAGGTTTACCTTCCAACGCACCCCGAGGCCCGGTTGAGCAAAGCGGAACAAGCGCAATTGGTGGCCGGTCTGGAAGCAACGTTCGGGACCTACGACGAATAAGGAAATCGCTCCAAAATTGGCAGGACCGCCAATTCGGTACGCCTTTTGCTAAGGAAGTTGAGGTTAGCCCCTGGACTTAAAATGTAACTTTTTTTTGCCATATGGGTAAAAGGAAGGGTTAAAGTCCTTAAAAAATGCCCACAAACATGGCGATTGGCGGAAAATCTGTTTTCTTTGATTAAGAATTGGCCTTGGGTGCACGCTTTCATCTATTTCCTGACACGCATCCCAGACAATCAAGTTCCTTTTTCCGCCTCTCCTCATATCTGCAGCACCGTTTACCGCCCACCTCAACAGCCCCTGCTCTTCGCAACAGCAATTCTGCCGTTTGCATTCACCCCTTCAACGCAACCTCCACGCCGACCTTCAGTTTTTCCGTTAGCCGGAACAGATTGCTGGTCCCCGGCCTGGATAAGATAGCCAGATTGATTAAACAGTACGAGACTCGATGAACATTTTTGTGGCGAAGCTTAGTTCTTCCACCACCACCGAAGACCTGCGCGAAATTTTCAGCGAATTTGGCGAGGTCACCAAAGCAAGCGTAATCCTGGACCGGGACACCGGTGAACCCCGTGGGTTCGGATTTGTGGACATGCCGGACGCAGACAGCGCCCGCAATGCCATAAAAACCCTGGATGGCGCCAACATTCACGGACGCAACATCGTTGTCAAAGAAGCAGATGACCGCCGCAGCGCAGGCGCTCCTTCCGGAGGGGCACCACGTGAAGGGGGTTTCCGGCCAGGTGGGGACGGCGGTTCCCGCGAAGGTGGCTACCGTCCTTCGTTTGACCGTGGTGGAGATCGCGGGGGTGACCGGGGTTCCGACCGTGGTGGAGATCGCGGAGCTGACCGGGGTGGTAACCGTCCCGGCGGGGATCGCGAAGGTGGGTTCCGCCCGGGTGCTGATCGCGGCAGCGATCGCGGCAATGACCGAGGGGGCTACCGCGATGGAGGCTACCGGGAGGGTGGCGCTCGTGAAGGCGGTTTCCGCCCTGGCGCAGACCGGCCCTTTGAACGCAGTTCAGAGCGTTCGGGCTTTCCGCCGACCAGCGCTCCTGATTCGGACGGTGATTTCCGCAAGCCATCCCGTTTTGGCAAAGGCAAAGAGGCCGACCGCAAAAAGGGCGGCGATTGGGAAAAGCGGGCCGCACCTAAAAAGAGTACGCTTCCTCCTCCTAAAAAAGGCCCTAAAAAGAGCCGCAGCTTAGAGGATTTCGAAGACGACTTTTAAACAGAACTTCTCCAAGACCTATGTCCAGGGTCACGTCCAATTTTTAAGCTCCTCCTTTACGGGAGCGAACTCGGGCGCTAGAATTTGGGCAATTATTGGCTTTGAAGCCATCGGAGAGGTTTTTAGACGCACCCTGACGCTCGTTTTAACGGGTTTTCAGAACCACTTTTTTCGTTTGAACATCCAATACATTCCGCCTGTAATCAGAAGGGTGGCAAGCCAGAACAAGGGATAGCCCAAATCCCAGCTCAGTTCCGGCATGTGGTCAAAGTTCATCCCGTAAACGCCGACCAAAAACGTCAGCGGGATAAAAAAGGCAGTAACCACCGTAAGTACTTTGATGGTGGCGTTCATCCTTTCGTTGACCAGCAGGTGGTGGCGATCCTGGATTTCTTTGATTTGGTCCATGTGCGCCTGAGCAACTTCTACCAATTGGATGCTTTGTTGGTGCACATCGCGCAGAAACACCCGCACAGGGTTGGTGAGCAGTTTGGCATCGGATTTTAACAAGGCAGCAAGAACGTCGCGGAGCGGGGTAACCGCCTTTCGAAATTCAACAGCGCTTTGGCGCAATTGCCTGATTTCAGCCGGCACCTCCGGATTTTCTCCAGCCTCCAGTGTATCCATCAAACTTTCTGCATCATCATCCTGGTGTTCGGCTACCAGGAAATACTCTTCTGTAATGGCGTCCAGCAGGCGGTAAAACAGGTGATCAGACCCGCGCATCCGGATCCATCCAATTTTTTCCCTAATGCGATTTCTTACCGAGTCAAAGGGATCATTCCGGTCTTCCTGCAACGTGAGCACATATCCTGGACCGATTACAAGCCCCATAATCTCAGACCGAAGCACGCTGTTTTCAAGCGTGATGGTTCTGGCCGTGACCAGCATATGGTTGTCAAACTCGTAAAGGGCTGGGCGCTTTCCCGCGACATCGGAATAGTCCCGGGCCAGTGGGTGCAGCTCAAAACGCTTGGCTAACTCCAACAACAATGCTTTGTCGGGCGCTACAATATTGACCCAATGCACCCAACCTTCTTTGAGCGTAAGTTCATCTAACGTATTGATTTTCAACTCTTCTACTTGGGCTTCGCAGTACCGGGTCAGGTGCAATTCAGGCGGGAATGCCGAACTTTGCCCGGTGTGCTTCACTTTTTTTTTCGCTGACTTCATGTTACATTGACACTTTCTGAAAAGTAAGAGAACTTTGCTTACAGACGGTTATGGGTGAAATAATAGACTTACATCAGCAGAATTCCCTCCAAGATGCACCGCAACGTGCATTGGAGAATAGTTCTCCGCCTTCGAACAGCAGGCGAAAAGCTTATGTATTGCGCCAATTCAGCAAACCTGGCACCTATATCCAAGTTACGCGTTCCTTGTTGGGCGATGTCCAAAGCCCCTTCGAACAAGCATTGCGGCTTCAGGATCAAAATGATCCAAGAGCCATTGCATGGTACCGAAAAGCTATTCAGGCAGGCGAAGGGGTAGCCGATTCGTGGTGCAATCTCGGCATTCTGGAATCAGGTGCGGGGTGGAAAAGTCGGGCTATGCATTGTTTTCAGCAGGCTATTCGCGTGGAGCCCCGGCATTTTGATGCGCACTACAGCCTGGCCAATTTGTACTACGACAACGGAGAGTTGGATTTGGCGCGTATCCATTACGGCATTGCTGCCGAAATCTCTCCCGATCACCCGCCTTTGCTCCATCAGCAAGCTATGCTTGCGCTGTTGGATCAGCAATATGCAACAGCCATTTCCCTCTTGCGCCGCTATACGCTACTCGCCGAGGATCCACACAGCCGGGACCGCGCGGCGCGGTTGATTCAGCGGATTCGTGCAGACGTGGCCATGGACGGCACCTGAAAGTCGGTTCAGGTTGATCGCACGAAGGATAGTTGTCCCATCTCTTTGTATTCAAGGCTACCTTTTTTTCAAGACCTCGCCGTAAAGGTTTCTTTTAACCTGAGTCGTCAAAGCTCCCGTATCAAGGATTCCCTAAACGCCATCGCCCCGGATTTCTCCAGGGCGATGACGTTCAGTGCGTATCGTTCAGTGCTGCTGTAAAAGTGAGTATTCCTTTGGGGCAAACCAAGCAAAAAAAAAGACCACCCAAACCTTTCCAAGGTCAAAAAATTGTCCTTAAGCTATTGATTATCAATAATTTAAAACTCAACTCTTGTTCCTTTCCAAGCCTTTTGGACGCTCCAAATTATCGCCAATAAAAAGAGAGGATCGCTAAAGCGATTGGGCGCTCAGCCTTTGATTTACCCGGCCGAACTCCGTATTCCAGGAGAGCAGATAAACCATGCCCGGTTGCACAGGGATGCCTGTGAAAACTGCCCGCTGTCCATCAAAAGGCCAATTGGCGACCAATCGTCCATCCACTTGGAACAATTCCAAGGTGCCGGACAAGCCGGAAAGGCCGGAAGCTTCTACTTGCAAGGTGCCCTGACTCAACGTGGCTGTCAACGCAGTTTGGGATGCAGGAGCACTCAACCCTGTTACCATTCGCAGGGTAATAGCATTGGATGCTTCACTCAGGCTGTTTAACTGGGCATTGCTTCCGTTGGCCACGCTGAGCACAAAGATTCTGTACGGGGCCTCGTTTTCAATAAGGTTGCCCGCTGCCGTGCGGGAGGTAGCTGTCAGGAGCACATTTTGTACACCACCAAGCGGAGGACGGGCCGTAAAGTTTCCAGCAACTACCGCTTCTGCTGCAGCAAGATCAAAGCTGCTCACCTGGGCGCTATCTACCACCAAAATGCGGTATTCGCTCAATGTACTTTCATCCAAGGCATTGTCAAAAACCACCCGCAGGTCGCTTCCGTTTCCTTCGTTGCCGACATCGCTGGCCTCCGGATTTCGCGCCGGACTGGCAGAAGCCAATAGGGTGACCTCATTGGAGGCGTCGGACAATTGATTGAGTGTGGCCGCAGTGCCATCTGCTACACTGAGCACAAAACACTGATAAGCGGTACCTGGAGCAATCAGCACACCGTCGGCATCGCGGCCACCTGCTCCGAACGTGATGATCGGATCGGCTCCTGTTGGTGCTACGGAAATGTAGCGATCTGCAGGAAGGGTTTCTGCTGCACCCAGGGTGAACGAAGCCGAAGCAGCAGCGGGTACCGCAATGGCCCGGTAGCTCCCGATAGTGGTCTCATCTGCTGCTCGGGCAAATCGAAGTTCCAAATCGCTGCCGTTGCCATTGTCACTTATGTCTGCTGCAAGCAATGCTGTCGCTGGATCGGCAAGAACACCCAAGGGTCCGGTATCTCCGGTGGCAATCGGCACCCCTGGGCTGTCTTCCCAGGCATAGCTGACCACGATTACTTCGCTGTCACGGGCAATCTTACAGCGAATCCACGCATTGTACGTGTTTCCATCGCCGGCCAGAAATTCCATGCCGATGTAGGCATCAACGGTATCGCCTGCTGAGGCAGGAATCCATTGCCCAAAGCTGCTTCCGTAATTGAGGCTGGCCCATGGCACCAGACCGTACCCAACCACCAAGTTGGGAACGGCACTGGCGCCGGCCCCTACCAAAATTCCGCTCGCTAACGCGCTGGGATAGAGAAAACCGCTCGTTAAGCCAGATCCTACAAAAGCGTTTCCCAACCCATCGAACCCTCCCACCTGGTTGCTGTAATAGTTGGTTTGCAGAACATTGGCATCAAAGACTCCGTCCCCATCAAAATCAATTGAAAGGTCGTCCAGCATCAGGCTTTGATTGACTTCTACAAAGTTGATGTCAGCAAGTGCAGGACTACTGGAGGCTAAAAAAGCACCTGCGACTGTAGCATAGGACGAAAGGGGAAAGTTTCCCGCAGCAGCCTTTTTAAGATTCAGATCTTCCATTGTAATATATTTATTTTAATATAAGGACAGCATTTCTGTCCTGTTAAAATAAAAATTTTCCAGTGAAGAATCCCTCGAACTGGCTGGAAACGCTGTTTACACCGCGCTATACGAGGATTAAGGTGTGTTGATCAGCGTTTTAGTCACGCGGCTGCTTTCCACCTGCCATTCAAGGAGCAACAAGCCCGGGAGGAGCGCGACGCCGCTTAAATCCAACACTTGTTGCCCTCCGCTGTAAGCCCATTGATGCAACAAGCGACCGTCGCTCGAAAACAGGCGCATTTCGCCTGATGCAAAAACAGAAGGGAAGTTCAGGTGCAGGTTTTGGCTAACCAGCGAAGCTTGGAACCTCTCCGGGTTAAGCTGCTGTTCACTCGCCCCCTCTTCACTTAACCCAGAGACCAGGCGAAGCGTGATGACATCGGAGGGTTCACTGAGCTGGTTGTTTTGGGCAATGGTACCGTCTGCAATACTGAGCACAAAAATCCGGTAAGGCTGGTCGTTGGCAATCAAATCTCCGGCGGCTGTCCGTGAAGTTGGCGCCATCAAGACATTCTGAACGCCGCCAAACGGAATACGCTCGGTGTAGTTGGGAATACTGACCGCATTGGCAGCAGCAAGATCAAAGGTGGCTGCCGCAGCACTGTCCACAACCAAGATTCGGTACTCGCTAACCGTCGTCTCGTTGATGGCATTGTCAAACACAATCCGGAGATCGCTGCCATTACCGTTGTTGGCTGCATCGAAAGCTTCAAGGTTTCTGGCCACATCAGCAGAAGCCAGGAGCGTAACCGGGTTTGAAGGGCCGGATAGTGTGTTCAGCGTGGCTGCTGTGCCATCGGCTACACTCAGCACAAAACAGCGGTATTCCGTGGCCGCAGTGATCGGGGCACCTGAAGCATCCCGGGTGGCAGCGCCAAACGTCAGGACAGGGTCGGTGCCGGCAGGTGCAATGGATACGTAGCGGTCGGACGAAAGAGCCTCTGCCGCAGCCAGCGAGAACGAAGGTGCAGAAGCTGCGGGAACAGCAATGGCCCGGTAGCTGCCAATGGTGCTTTCATCGGCTGCCCGGGCAAAGCGAAGTTCCAAATCGCTGCCGTTTCCGCTGTCGGCAATGTCTGTGGCCACTAAAGCGCTTACCGCTCCAGCAGCAACCGGTAGTGTAGCATCTCCTGCCAGAATAGGGACCCCCGGGCTGTCTTCGTAGGCAAAGTCCTTGACTCGCAAGGCAGAACAATTAATTTCTGCATCCAAACGGATCCACCCATAGTGCGTATTGGGACCAATTTGGAACTTAACGCCGAGGTAGCGGTCTGTAACGGCAGACCATTCACCAACCCCAAAAACCGAAGAACCGAAGGCAAAAAAGGAGCCCAGGATGCCGTAATCGCTGCTGTTAAAGTTTGCCCCCGGGCCAATAAAATCGCCGGGATTCAAGGCCTGGGCCAGGTAGCTGTAGCCTCCGGGCAATCCAATAATGCCGTACGAGAACCCTGGAATGCCTTCTAAAACGGCAAAATTGCTTTCAAACGTGCCGTAGCCAAAATTGTACTGCTGTAGCGTAAAGTCGTTGATGCCATCGTCGTTAAAATCAATGCTGATGGTGGAATTTACCAGAAAAGCATCCGGGTCAACATCGGTATAAATAATATCCGCCTCAGCGCTTTTGGCGGTTCCGGCTAAAAAAACTGCTGCCAGCGCGGAATAGCTGCTGAGCTTTGATGCAGAAGATGGTTTGCTGCGTTTGGATGGCGTCATGAATGCAAGGGGGTAGGTGGATGGAACTCGAATAGTACGGCTAACACCTTGAAAATTCAACTTAGTGTTTCCATCCCAAGTTCGTGCTTTAAGCCCTGCAGCGATGTGTAGCTTCGCAGAGGTTTCTCGTGCATGTCCAACTGCCGGGCGACCAGGAAACCATCATGCGCATTATCGGAATTACGGGAACCAACGGCGCGGGAAAGGGAACCATCGTGGAATACCTGGTCCGCGAGCACGGTTTTTTGCATTTCTCCGTCCGGGCCTATTTGGTGGATCAGTTGGTCCGGCTAAACCTGACGCCCAATCGGGATCAGATGGTTGATTTGGCTAATGCCCTGCGCAAAGAGCGCGGACCGAGTGCCATGGCAGAAGTTTTGTACGAAGCGGCTGCCGCCAGTGGCAAGGATGCCGTCATAGAAAGCATCCGCACACCGGGCGAGATTGATGCACTTGCCGCGAAGGGCCGATTTTGCCTGCTCGCCGTTGATGCAGAACCGAGACTTCGCTACGAGCGCATCCTGGCCCGCGGCTCTGAAACGGATCAGGTGTCGTTTGCTGTTTTTATTGCTGAAGAAGCGCGGGAAATGCAAAACGAGGACCCGAATAAGCAGAACTTACAAGCCTGCATTGCCCGAGCCGATTACGCCCTTCGAAATGACGGTTCTTTTGAGGCCCTCTATGAGCAAGTTGCCGGAGTGCTCCGCAAAGCATCTTTTACCTGAATGATGAGCAATGGCTGAACACACCTACCAGCGCCCCACCTGGGACGAATATTTTATGACCGTGATGGATGCCATTTCAAAACGGGCAACCTGCAACCGGGGTCGAAGTGGCTGTGTCATTGCCCGCGACCGACAATTGTTGGTTACGGGCTATGTGGGCTCGCCCGTTGGCCTGCCCCACTGTGATGAAGTGGGTCACCTCATGAAGAAGGTCATTCATGTGGACGAAAACAACCGCGAGACCGAGCACTGCGTGCGCACGGTGCACGCCGAGCAAAATGCCATTTGCCAGGCCGCCCGGCGCGGGGTGGCGCTTGAAGGGGCAACGCTGTATTGCCGAATGACACCTTGCCGCACGTGTGCCATGCTGATCATCAATTGCGGCATTGTCCGGGTAGTCTGCGAACGCAAGTACCACGCCGGTCAGGAGAGTGAACAAATGTTCAATGACGCCGGCATTCAGCTCGACTACTTTCACGAGGAATTGCAGGCCTACGAATAGCGGCAAAGCCAGGCCAGTGGAGCAATGGGGCTATCGCCGCGCGGCGCGGTATTCAAAACAATCTTCGCGTTCAACCGGGTGAAAGTAGTCGCACTCGCTGAGCAAAATTTGCGCCGTGGTTTCATAAACGGCAGCAATTTCAACCCGCACCCCGCGTGATTTTAAGTGCCGGATCAACTCCACGTAATCCGCATCGCCGGAGCAGATGACAATGCAGTCAACTTTATCGGCAATTTGCGTGGCGTGGATGGTCAGTGGAATATCGGCACTCTTGTGGCAGGGCACCACGGTGCCGTAAAACCGGTCGTGCAGGCGATCAGCCAGTTTTTCGGAAATGCTGCGACCCTCCCGGAAGTACTTAAGGCGGTTCAGCGAACGCCCTCCCACCAGCCTGGGAATCAAGTGGTCAAAGTCGATCATGATGCTGGGGTGGTTGTACACCCCCTGCACGCTGCGCTCAATGTTGTTGCCATCAACCAGGATGGCAACTGTTTGATTAATGGGTACGTCTTCCCGGCTCATTTTGTGTCCTAATTTTCAAATATAATGCAAACAAATCCCTCCAATTCATACGCTGCCCTTGCCGTTTCCAGGCCTTCCAAATTATCGTCGCAGCCTTCAACCGGAGGTCTGGCCCCAACGGGGTCCAGGCATTGGATGCAGTAGTCGCCGGAACAGCTGGAACAGAACGCCCCCAACAGGGCTGATAAAACCAGCATGGTCAGAAACAAAGGCTTGCGCATCAAAGGCATTGGGTAAAGGTACCCACGTTCACGATAAGCGGAGAACCCAGCCAGCAACACAACGCCGCTGCTCACGGTTTAGCAGAAGCCGCTGCCGCCCGCCCAACGCCGCTGCCGCCCGCCCAACGCTGTTGCTCAATGCCCCGAAAGCAATTCCCCCGTGGCGTTTTTGCCCAACATGGCTGAGGCCGTCAGGATGCCCCCCATCAGCGCACCGCCAATGCCGCAACTCACCACATCCTGGCCAGTGAGCCACAAACCCTGGACGCCCGTGCGCGGCCGGAGGACCTGCTCGCGAAAGCGCTGCGGGGTATGAGCGAGCCCGTAAATTTCGCCCTGTTGGTACCCGGCAAAATGGGCCGTAGAAAGCGGCGTGGACAGTTCCTGGGCTTCAATGTGCCCGCGAACCTGCGGCTCCAGCCGGTACAGCGGTTCAAGCAAGCGCTCGGTGAAGCTGGCCTTGAGCGCCTCATAGTCGTCGCCGCGGTGTTTCCAGCGCGTGTCCGACCAGGGAGCAAAACGCTCCCAAGGTGCTAACGTAATAACTTCTATGGTTGATCGCCCCGGGTAACGCCGGGTAAAGTCCGGGTCTTTTGCCGCGGGAAAGGAGATATAGGCCAGGGGCAACGGCGCTTCGGGATCGGCAAGGAATCGCGCTATGTGGGCATCGTGGTCATATCCGTCCGGGTAAACCCAATAGTTGGCTCGCGGCAACTTTAGCTCAGCAGCGGTGGCGTCCAGGCCCAGGTACAAGCTCAGGTGCGATGCCGATGTTCCAATATTGTTCACTTTTTTTAGCCAGCCGGCAGCTTCCGGAACCGTATCCCCAAGCAGCGGCCCGAACGTGTTCCAGGCCCCTGCTCCGCTCACGACAGCATCGGCTTCAATTTCGCAGCCATCTGCCATGACAATGCCCACGGCCTTCGACCCGCGAACCATAATCTTTTCTACACTTGCGTTGGTGTAAATAGCGCCGCCGCGTCGGGTAATTTGCGGGGCAATGGTTTCAAAGATGCGCGATGAGCCTCCCACAGGAAATGCGCCGCCTTTGAAATAATGTTTGACCAGCACAGCGTGCATGGCAAACGAACTCTGTGCCGGCGGCAGGCCGTAGTCGCCGTATTGGCCGCAGAGCACGCCGATTAATTGCTCGTTGCGGGTTAAACCGCGCAGCACCTCCAATGTGGTCTGATCGGAATAGCGGAGGAATTTGCGGCGCATCCAGGTCCCGGCTACTGCGCTGGCCAGCGGGGGCATGGCTTTTTCCATGAAGAAACCGCGCGC
>WGOA01000038.1 GCA_016124275.1 Bacteroidota bacterium | reverse complement strand
CGCAGAATGTCCGGCTACCGGGCCTATTTTATTCAGCCCTATCTTGAAGGGCTTCCTCAGGAAACGCGCGATAACGTAGCTCGTGAAATCCTGCTTAACTCCAGCGCTAATGCCACCCTGATCAGCCAGTCCTTTGAGCAGGCTACCCTGGATGATATATACCAGAATCGTCCATTGCTCTTAAAAGGGTCGCTGTCCAGCGCTTCCCTCTTAGAAAAGGCAGGACCCAAACTTTTGTTCAAAGTTGGGGAGGTGATCGGACCTCAAGTGGAAATGTACCAAGTTGGGCCGCGGAAATTTGACGCAGATATGCAATATCCTCACGGTTATCGCCGCGATTTGACCATTTTTCTCCCGGAGGGTTATCGCTTCAAAGGATTAGAGGATTTGGCCATGAACATTGCGTACAACGATGAGCAAGGTAAACCGCTTATGGGCTTTATTTCGGAATACGCCATGCGCGGAAACAAACTGACCGTGAGCATTCACGAATACTATGCACGCACGTCTTATCCGCTCATAAAGTTCGAAGAGTTCCGCAAGGTGATCAACGCAGCGGCAGACTTCAACAAGATCACGCTGGTCCTTGAACCCGAGTAAAGGGCAGAGCTAAAACCTGACGGGATAGCCTTCATAATGCGGCTCACGGGCGTCTTTCAGAACTTCATAAGCTGAAGGATGCCCAAACTCTAACATCCTCCTTTGCCGACGCAAACTCAGTTGTTAAAATTTGGGCAAGCCAGAAAATTACGGATTTGGAAATGCTTTTGCAGACGAATAGCACGCTCAACAGGGATTGCTCGCAAGATTTTAAGCAAGCACCCTTATCGGAGCTGATTGCTCTTACTTGCGCAGCAGATCGCGAATTTCGCGCAGCAACACCACATCTTCGCTGGGCGGAGGGGGAGGGGGAGCTGGGGCCTCCGCCTCTTTTTTCTTGGAAGCGTTTATGGCTTTGACTACCATGAAAATGGCAACGGCAACGATCAGGAAGTCCACCACAACCGTGATGAAATTGCCGTAGGTCAATTCTACAGCAGCGGTTTGCACAGCCCCTGCTGCATCCAATACGGCAGGTTTTAACTCAAATTTCCAATCGGTGAAATCAGCTTTGAAGAGCATGCCAATCAGCGGCATAACGATGTCTGCCACAAAAGAGGCTACAATTTTTCCAAAGGCACCGCCGATGATCACGGCCACAGCCAGATCGACCACGTTGCCTTTGATCGCAAATTCTTTGAATTCTTTTCCAATGCTCATTATGTTGTCCTTAAATGGGGTGACGAAAGTGAGGTTAAAGGTAACTATCCCTTACAAATCTGTTTAGGGTGCTTCTGAACCTTCTGAATGCCGCGTTACGCCGCATTTTTATATCCTGTTTAAAAGGATAAACATTAGTGTTAACAGGTGGCCTGCCTTGTTGCTGAAGGTTACTGGTTACTGTTGTAAGGGAGCTTTTGGCGCTCTTAGCCCTTAAAAAGGCGCGAAGTTGCCTCTGGCGTCCTGTTAAACGAGACTTCTGATCCAGTCTCCCACAAGCTGTCCTGCCGCCTTGGGATGCTCCAGAGGAAAGAGATGTCCTCCGTCAACCGCCTGGAATGATGCTCCTTTCAACTGCTGGTGCACATAAGCTAAATCTGCTGGCTGAAGCACTTTGGTATGGGTGCCATACAAAAACAAGAGCGGAAACCGCTTCGTAAAGGGATCCACCGGGGGGGGGCCCTGCCGGAAGATCTCATATTCTACTTCTGCGAGAAACCGCAATCCCAATTCCCCCGTGGGCAATGGTTCCAAACCGTACCGCAGATAGTCGTTAAAGACCGCCGGATCGAGGCTGGCGTAAAAGGGTCTTTGGAGCATATAATGACGAGCTTGGGCCAAATCCGGCCAAACCCTTCGCCTTTTTTTTGCCAGCGAAACAGGCGGGAAGCGGTCCAGGAACCCCAACATGCGGATGCCCTGGATTTGCCTCCGCTTCATGGGGCGAAACATTGGCGGTTCCATCAAGACCAAAGCGTCAAACAAGCCTGGGTTAGCCAGTGCTGCCCGGTAAAGGGAGAAGGCACCAAGCGAATGGCCAATACCGATGCGCGGCGCGGGAAGCGTTTGGGCAAACGCTGTTAACTCGAGCACTATTCCGGTCCAGTTTGGACCAATGCCCAATGGACCATGGCCTAAACGCTCAAGGCTGTGGTTATGCTTAAAGCCGGTTGCGCTCAGAAATTTTTCATATACTGGTGCAGTAAATCCATTTGCATGAGCAAAGAGAACATGCGCAGTATCTGGATTCATGGCCCTTCTACAATCTCCGGATGGTTTTCCGGAATGGGCTCAACATTGGTGAACACAGTTCCCGGCACCAATTGACTTAAGCCTGAATTCACGCCAGTAATGGTCAAAACACCGTCGTCCAGTTCGTAGCTGCAAAGCGGCACTACAGCGGTGGCGGTTTCGAGCAGGATGGAATCGCGCGTAATTTTAGGCTCGCCACCCGCAGGGATCAGATTTACCCAACTGCAGATAAAGGTACCCGCCGCAGTATCGCATCGGTATTCTCTAATGGCATCGGTCTCAAAAATTAAAGCAGCAATGTAAAACGAGTCAGGAGCCCAGACCATTGGGGCTTCTGTGCAAAGCAATTGCCCAGGATTGTCCAGGCAGTAGGCCACCCATTCCGATTGTCTCAGTCCTCTTGGTCCTGAAACTTTTCCGCATGAAGACCACAGTATTCCGAGCGCTAAGGCAGTGAGCAAGAAGATCCTGTTAGGCTGGGCGGCTGGGCAAGGGGTCAGGACTGCGCTTGCTGCTTGAAAGACAAAGGAGGCTGGTTGATCTTTGGGCTGCGGATTCATTGCCCTTCAAAGGTAAAGCAGCTTGAGCCATGACAGCGAGTTTCCATTCGTGTCATTTAATCTGCTTTGTTTGGAATATTGGAACATTTTTGTGCCTTGGGCGTAAACCTTTCCACCGGGACAACTTTTTCCTGGGCAACTGTTCCCTCAATACCTTCAAGGAGCCCGTGCAACGAAAAACGATACTTTTCATCGACGACAACAAGCCGAACAATGTGTTCAGCCGTATCGTCATTGAAATGGACAACCTCCCGCTGCTTCCGGTTTCCTTTACCAAACCTGAAGAAGCCCTGGATTACCTGGAGGCATGCCATCAGGGAACAGCGGAGGCAGGCTTCCCGGATTTTATCATCCTGGACCTTAACATGCCCAGGATTCATGGGTTTACGTTTGTGGAGCGTTACGAACAGCGGTTTAAAGCGGCCCATCCGGAAACCCGGTTGTTCATTATGAGCACGACACGGCGTTTTGAGGATGAAAACAAGGCCCGCGAGTTCGCCAGTGTCTTTGGCTTTTTTGAGAAGCCCTTCTCCAAAGAGATTGCCCAGGCAATTCTGGAGAAAAGCTAATCCGCCCCGGGTTAACGCTCCCGGTGCACGCCCGCACCTACTTACCTCTTCCCGCGCTGGCCCTCCCCGGGTTAACGCTCCCGGTACACGCCCGCACTTACTTACCTCTTCCCGCGCTGGCCTGCTTTGGACTTTTTTGCCTTCAAACAGGACTTCCCAACGTGATGAATTAGCTCTGTGGCTGCTGAACAGGCAGACGAACGCACACAGCACAGCCACCCAAACGCCCGTTTTCGATCCAGCACGTTCCACCGTGCAAGGCAGCCACTCTTGCCACGATGGACAGGCCGATGCCAGAGCCACGGTATTCTGTGCGGGGATGCAGGCGGCGGAACAGGTCAAAGACCTCATCCCTGCTGTTCGGGTCAATGCCGATTCCATTGTCTTGCACGGTCAAAATGATGGCACCATTTTCCTGCTCGGCGTGCAGCACTATATGTGCTCGTTTGCTTCGGTTAAACTTCAAGGCGTTGTCAAGCAAGTGGAAAACAAGCAATTCCAGCTCTTCGCGTTGCCCGCAGATCACCGGCATCGCTTGTGTTTCAATCAAAGCCTGGCGCTGTTCCACCTCACTCCGCAAACGATGGGCCGCTATAAAGGCCACATCCGCCAGGTCTACTTCCGCAAAGGATTTTCCTGTGGATCCCAAACGGGTCAAATCCAGGAGTTTTTTCAACAGCTCGCTCATCCGATCATTGGCATCCAGAACGATATCCAGGTATTCATGGCCTTCTGCATCCAGCAATGTTCCGTATTGGCGGCGGAGCAGCGCGCTAAAACTGCCGATCATACGGAGCGGCTCCTTCATGTCGTGGGCCGCTTTGCCGGTAAATGTTCGAATGGCCTCATAATATCCCGCGTCTGAACTGGTCTTTTGATCCGGATGGTCACTCGGGGCAGCAGCAGCCTTGGATGGCCCAGGTTGGTCAGAATCAACGCTTGCGGAGTCAGTAGTGGCGCCCTCTGTGCCGATTTTGCCGATGTAGGCTTCCTGCAAACGGCAAAGGGCTTCCAGTTGCTCAATCCGGGCCTCCCCATCACCAAGCAGGGCACAGGCGGTAACCGCCAATCTGCGAGCGCGAATCTGGTCTGAAATCGCACCGGAAGCTTCTACCTGATGCAAGCCTTGACGCAGATGGCGCTTAGCAGCATTTGTTTCGCCGAGATCAGCCAAACAAGTAGCCAACTCAAGCCAGGTTAAGCCAGCTTCTGCCATGCAACCTTCGCGCTCCCAAACATGGGCTGCTTGACAGAGCAATCCCAACGCATGGTCCATTTTTCCAATAGACAGGTGCAATTGAGCGAGACTTTGAAGTGCCCTGGCCAAATCCCTCCCGCGCTCCAGCGTTTCCCAAGCTGCAATAGCGCGCTCCAGGGCTGTTTGACTGTCTGACCATTTTCCGAGTCCGAAAAGGGCTTGTCCCAGCGCATCATAGCTTCGGGCTTGAAGGCATTGGTCTTCGCGGCACTTGATGGAGTTGGCCGTCGCCAGCCTGACGGCCAGATCGCTTGCCTCCCATGCCCGGGTCCAATCGCCAGTGGCTAACCAACGCTCTGCGCGCTGTACCGCTTGCTCGGTATTTTCTTCAGCTGCCTCAGTCTTTGGTGCTTTCCGGATTGAATACGAGGCGTTGCCAGGCTTACCTGGTGATCGGGAACCCTTACTGGAATCCGGGGTAAATGCTTGAAAAAACGGGTCGGGGGTGTCCATAACCAAGGATTGTCCAAAGGGACTGAACCATTGGCATATACTCCCAAACGAAGCGAAAGGTTACTGCGTTAGCGCTCGTCGCACGCTTTTTGAAGGGCCGTGTCCACTTCACGCCCCGCCATTGCCTCGACCGCCTGGACAAGCGTCTGGCATGCTGCACTGGTATCACCCTGGTAAAATTGCATGTGAGCCAGTGGGTTGAGTGCCAGCCCATAACCGGGCTCTAACTCCAAAACCAATTGATAGTCATGCTGGGCGGCTGCGTAGTCATTTAAGGCATAATGGCAGTGGCCGCGATTCAACGCAGCCTTATAGGCATCAGGTTCTTCAAGGAGAACCTGATTCAGGTTGGCGATGGCTTCCTTGTACTGGCCCTGAACCTGTTGGCAGACCGCAAGAAAAAACCGGGCCTCGGTTTGGTTGGGATCCAGACGAATAACTTCGGAATAGGCGCGCGCTGCTTCGGGATAATGCTGGTCAGCATATGCTTTGTCAGCTTTCTTGCGCCAGCCTTCCGGTCCTGTATCGCAGGACATAACAAATGTTATGCATAGTAAAAATAATGTTGTGTTTAAAAGGTGCTTCATTTTCCTTTAGCCATGCGACTTGGTGAGGTGTTCGGGCCGGTTATACGGTTGGTGTTTGCAGAGACGGGACATCCCAAATATCCCCCCAGAGCCGCATTCCGCCGTCCAGGTACAGGGTTTCTCCTGTCATGTAAGCCGAGAGCGGCGAGCTCAGGAACAAACAAGAATCGGCTACTTCGGCAGTGCTGCCCAGCCGTTTCATAGGAATTTTAGCGGTGATGCCGTCCAGCAGCGAAGGCGGGTATTGATCCAGCCCTGTGGATTGGATAATGCCGGGTGCCACCGCGTTAATCCGTATGCGGTAGGGTGCCCATTCCACCGCAAGGCTTTTTGTTAAGTTCTCCACCCCGGCCCGCGCTGCTCCGGTATGAGCCATGCCGGGGAAACCGCGATAGATGTTGGCAATGATATTGACAATGTTGCCAGCACAACGGGGAAGAAAGAATGCTTTGGCCATGGTTTGGGTCAGGTACCAAGTTCCGTTCAAGTTGTTCCGAATCACCGCGTCCCAACCCTTCCTGGAAAGGTCTGCAGCAGCCGAGGGAAACTGGCCACCAGCATTGTTCACCAGAACATCCAGTTTGCCAAAGGTTTGCCCGATCCAGCTGGCCAGCTCGTCGCCCTGCTCGGGCTCTCGGATGTCGAGCACCCGGGCATGCACAGGACCGAGTTCAGCGAGTTGTTTTTGCGCCTCTTCCAGCCGCTCTGCCTTTCGCGAGGCAATAATCACCGTAGCTCCGCAGCGCAGATAGGCTTGTGCAATGGCATAGCCAATTCCAGAGCCCCCTCCGGTCACCAGGCAAACCTGGCCAGCAAACAAATCGGATGCGTACATCATAAAGAAAACTATGGAAGGAGTCGGCGCGGGTCCATCAAGACCCTGACCGACTCCTTCCTGAATTATGAAAACAGCGATTGCAATTTCATGGCAACGCCCATGTCGCCTTCAATTTTGAACTTGCCGGTCATGAAAGCGGTCATCGGTTTCAGGCTCCCGTCGAGCAGGTCGTTGAAATCGCTCAACTTCATGCCGATGGTGCACTGCGCCGCTTTGTCTTCGTTGTGTACGGCAGTTTGTTCTCCGGTACCGTCCAGGTAAACGATGCCTTCGTCAAAAACAAACTTGAGCGTGCTGCCAAATCCGCCGGTTTTTCCGGCAAGGGCGCTCACGCGGGTGGTTGCATTTTCAATGCTCATGGTAGTTGGGGTTGGTATGAAAAGTTAGTTGTTATAGAAAAAAAAGCTTTACTCTCCGGTCCAGACCGGCAAGCGCTTTTCGCGGAACGCTGTCAAGCCTTCCCGGGCATCGCGGGTTTGCAGCGTTTTTGCCAGCATTTGTTGAAGAAACGCGTGTTGATCCTGCGGTGCCACAGCGCGTAGATCATCCCAAGCCTGCAGTCCCAGGCGAATGGCTGATGGCGATTTCGATAGAATTTGTCCGAGCAAGGTTTCGACAGCGGCATCCAGCTCATCTGGCTCTACTACTTGGGTAACCAAGCCCCGTTGTTGGGCCTCTTCTGCTTGGAGACTCAAGCCGCGCATGCACCAATCCAGCAATTGCCGGGCTGGCATCAGGTCGGCCAGTGTGGCCATGACTTGCATTGGCCAGATGCCGCGTTCCACTTCGGGCAGACTGAAACGGGTTCCCTTTGCCGCGAGAACATGCGTACAGCCGCCAATCAGCAAGAATCCCCCAGCGTGAACATCGCCATGCACGCGCGCAATGCAGGGCTTGTGCAGCCGGCGAAACAAATCGCCTAAAGCAATTTCGCCCGAAGCCAGAGGAACCCCTGATCCAGGATCTTCCTGCGCCATGCCCGCAAAAGCCTTTAAATCAGCCCCGGCGCAAAACACAGGCCCGTTTGCCGCAAGGAGCACTGCCCAAACTGCGGAAGCATGGTGCGCGTAACTCATCGCAAAAGCCAATTCCCGCACCATAACCGGATCAAAGGCATTGCGCTTTTCGGGCCGGTTGAGCCGGATTTCCAGAAAGTGTTCCCGCTCTTTTAGTTCCAGGTACACAAAACGCGTGGTATGAAAAGCGGAACATTGCTCCGCGGTATAGGGCATCGTAGTCATGGCAACAGGAATGGGGTTGGGCAAAGTTCGGTCAAGCTGGGAGATGTTTGATGTTTCGCGAGGATTTGCAGCGCGGATAACCTGGAGCCAAGGGTCAGGTTTTGGCGTTTTCTGCATCCGTTCCACCGGCTTCAATAGCATCGTTCTCTTTCCTTGCTTCCAATTGGAGCAGCACGGATCCGGTTTCTACCCGGTCGCCGGCGCGGACGTTTAAGACGGACACATAACCCGCGTGGTCAGCGGAAATAGTGTGTTCCATTTTCATGGAATACAACACAACCAAGGGTTGTCCGGCTTCCACTACCTGTCCTTCCAGCACATGGACTGCGGTGACTTCAGCGGGCATCGGCGCCGCGTAACCGCCTGCATTTACATCGGACAACGCCTCTGGAAATTTCGGGTGAAGGGCAACACAGACCGGACCCGACGAAGGGTGCTGCACCCACACACGATCGGTGTCCTGGCTGGCGAAAACCCAACGAGCGCGTTTGCCGTCAATGTCCAATATGGCCGCGTGCTCATCGCCGGATACCCAGGTTACCCTGCGCTCTATTTTTGTTTCCGCATCTTCAGCCAGGTGGCATTCCAGGACGCTCAGGGTCAATTTGGGCTCCGAACCCGACGTGACATGGTCTGCCACAGTTAGATGTTCATAACGCACGAGCCATACCTCACCACGCAGCACCCAACGAAGTTCCGGCAGGGGAGCCGGCACATTGCGCCATCCTGGGGGTAGCCCGCGCAGCAGGGATTGCTGCTGCCTATTGAGCCATGCCTGGCGAAGCGTCATTGCCATGAAAAGTTCCTGAACGGCATCTGGCGAAAGAGGGGCTTCGGCAGCCAGTTCAGGGTGTTCATCCAGAAAATGGGTGTGGTAGTTGCCCTGGCGCACGTCATCCTTTCGAACCAAGGCACTTAGAAAGGGTTGGTTGGTGATGAGACCAAGGCAGGCCATCTGGTCCAACGCTAACTGCATGCGCCGAAAGGCCATACGGCGGTCTTGTCCCCAAGCGATAAGTTTAGCAAGCAACGGGTCGTAGTGGGTGCCAATTTCGCTGCCGCTTTCTACGCCGCTATCGCAGCGAAAACCTTCAATTTCCGGCAATTCCCAGCGCAAAACCGGGCCCGACGCCGGCAAAAAGCCCGCAGCCGGATCTTCGGCGTACAAGCGCAATTCCAGCGCATAACCCCGCTGTTGCAGCTGGTCCTGGGTCAAGGTCAGGGCTTGCCCTTCGGCCACTTCGAGCTGTGCCTTTACCAAGTCAAGGCCTGTAATCATTTCCGTAACCGGGTGCTCCACTTGCAGGCGTGTGTTGACCTCCAGAAAGTAAAAGCTGCCATCCGGAAGCAGAATAAATTCTACGGTTCCGGCATTGTCGTATCCCAGGGCTTTTGCTGCCGCAACAGCGGCCTGCCCCATGCGCTCGCGGAGCTGCGGATGGAGTGCCGGTGAGGGGCTCTCTTCAAGGATTTTTTGGTAGCGGCGCTGAAGCGAACATTCCCGTTCAAACAAGTGCAGGGCATTGCCGTGTTTGTCGCCGAGAATCTGGAATTCAACATGGCGCACGCGCTCGCAGTAGCGTTCCAGAATAAGCCGCTGATCGCCAAAAGCGGCCTGGGCTTCACGCCGGGCACGGCCCAGGGCTTCGGGAAGCGCGGCGAGGTCGCGCACAATAACCATGCCTTTTCCCCCGCCTCCAGCGCTGGCTTTGACCAGTAGAGGGAACTCAATGCCGGCCGCTTCTGCCAGAAAGCGTTGGTCACTTTGGTCCTCGCCGCTGTACCCAGGCACGACCGGCACACCGTGGGTTTGCATAATGGATTTAGCGCCTGCTTTGGAGCCCATTTGCGCGATGGCTTCCGGATGGGGTCCTACCCAAATCAAGCCGGCATCGAGCACCGCTTGGGCAAAACTTGCGTTTTCGCTCAGAAAGCCATAGCCTGGGTGAATGGCGTCGGCACCGCTTTGACGGGCTGCTTCCAAGAGCGCCTGCTGGTTCAGGTAAGAGGCGCTCACCGCGGCAGGACCAATATGGATGGCTATGTCCGTGCTGCGGGTGTGCCGGGCATCGCGGTCAGCATCGCTGTAAACAGCCACACTTTTAATGCCCATGGACCGGCAGGTTTTGGCTATGCGCACGGCAATTTCCCCGCGGTTGGCAATAAGCAGCGTGTGGATGGGTCGAAGGGTTGGTTTCATGGCAGAGTTGGACAACGATTGCTCCTTTACATGCGGAAAACGCCGTAACCACTGCTTCCCTTAAAAGGGTGCTGGTTAATGACTTCTAAACAAAAGCCGAGATAATTCCTGGTTTGTCGC
Source organism: Bacteroidota bacterium (assembly GCA_016124275.1). Classification (GTDB taxonomy): domain Bacteria; phylum Bacteroidota; class Bacteroidia; order Chitinophagales; family BACL12; genus WGOA01. Next base: position 55,058 of record WGOA01000038.1, on the reverse strand, counting down.
GGGTCTATGATGCCGTCGTCCCACAACTGACCGGTGCTGTACCAGGCGTCGGATTTTTTTTCTACTTCTTTCATCATGTAGGTTCGCATTTGTGCGCCTTGCTCTTCATCGTAGGGGATGCCCGCTTTGAGCGCGGCTTCGCGTTGGATACTTTGCATGACCCCGGAGAGCTGCTCGGGACCCATGACCGCCGTGCGGGAATGGGGGTACGAAAAAAGAAAGCGAGGCTGGTATGCGCGGCCGGCCATGGCGTAATTGCCTGCCCCATAAGAAGCCCCCATCATCAGCGTAATGGCAGGCACTTCGGAGTTGCTCACGGCGTTGATCAGTTTGGCGCCGTGTTTGATAATTCCCCCTTCTTCATAATCCTTTCCAACCATAAATCCTGTTATGTTTTGGAAAAACAAGATAGGGTGATTCCGCTGGTTACAGAGTTGAATAAAGTGTGCGCCTTTGTTGGCCGCTTCACTAAACAACACGCCGTTGTTGGCCAAAATTCCTACTGGGTAACCGTTGAGCTCCGCGAATCCGGTGATGAGGGTAGGGCCGTACTCCGGTTTGAATTCGGAGAAACGGGAGCCATCGCATACCCGTGCAATGACTTCGCGCATATCGAGTGGCTTTTTCAAGTCGGGCGAAAGAATACCAAGCAATTCCTCCGCTGCGTATAGGGGTTCCTCTGCTGCGGATTTGACCGGACTTGCACCCGAAGGCAGCCCCCCCACAATTTCGCGCGCCAGGCGAATGGCGTCTCGTTCATCGCGAGCCAGATAGTCGCTGACACCACTTACCCGGCTGTGCATGGCAGCCCCACCAAGGCTTTCGTCATCCACGTCTTCGCCGGTGGCCATTTTGACCAGCGGTGGTCCTGCCAAAAAAACCTTGGCTCCGCCATCGACGAAAATGGCATAATCCGACATGCCCGGAACATAGGCACCTCCGGCCGTGCTGTTGCCAAAGACGATGGCAATGTTTGGAAGGCCTGCTTTGGATCGGCGGGTGATGTCGCGAAAGCTTGCTCCACCATAATTAAAGATACGAGCTTGCTCCGGCAGGTTGGCGCCGGAGCTTTCTACCAGGCTAACCACCGGCAACTGGTTTTCCATGGCAATCTCGTTCAGGCGCAAAGCCTTTTGGAGCGTTGCGTAATCTACGGCTCCGCCTTTGCGGGTTCCTACGTTGGCAATGACCATGACCAGTCGCCCGCAGACCAACCCCATTCCCCCGACGGATGTGCCCCCGGGCCCAAACCCATCCCCACCAAGTCCGGCCAGCGGCAACAACTCCAGAAAGGGCGTATCGGGATCAAGCAACAGTTCAATCCGCTCGCGGGCGGTGAACTTGCCGAGCTTGCGAGCCTTGGCCAGGTGTTGTTCTTTGCCCTCAAATCGCGCGGATTTGAGGTGTTCATCCAACATGGCCAACAAGGCCAGGTTGGCTTCGCGGTTTGCCTGGTACTCCGCAGAGCGCGGGTTGACACGGGTTTTTATGGGCCGGTTGGGAGAGGGTAGCACAGGAGCGGGGTTGTTGTCCAGGCGTGATGGATAGGTCATTGAGTGGAGCGGTGTGAACCAGGAAGCAATTGCTGTTGCACGAGCGGGTGTTTTATCTATTTGAACGAACGTTCGTTCAAGACACAGCAGCCTGATCGCGACTCGTCATCATTTGTTTGCTGTACTGGGCTTGGTCCACCACCAAACGCGAGATGATTTCGTACATGATTTCTGTAGTACCCCCTCCGATGGTGAACAGTCGCATGTCGCGATACGTGCGCGCTACACCGTATTCTTCCGTGTACCCTACGCCGCCCAGAATTTGGATGGCATCGTAGATGATGACTTGGATTTCTTCACCGATGAATGCCTTAGCCATGGAAATGGTGCCTACGGCTGCCGGACCTGTTTCAATGAATTCATAGACCGCGCGGTAACCCAGAGAACGGCAAGCTTCAAGGCGGGTAGCCATGCTGGCCAGTTTGTGTCGGATGACTTGGAATTTGCCAATCTGCCGGCCAAATGCCTCGCGCTGCCGGGAGTACTCGACAGCCTTGCGGTACGCGTATTCAGCGGCAAAAACCCCGGAAACCGCCCCGATCAGGCGCTCTTCCTGAAAGTTGTTCATAATGTAGTAGAAGCCCATGCCCGGATGCCCAATCACCGCTGATTTTGGTACTTTGCAATTGTCAAAAAACAACTCCGCGGTATCGGAACTGTGCATGCCCAGTTTGTCCTTGATTTTGCTGCTGCTGAATCCTTCGGTTTTTGTGTCAAAGCAAAACAACGTGAGGTTGTGGCCCTCCCCGGTACGGGTAGCCAGGACCAGGAAGTCGGCCATGGTGCCATTGGTAATCCAGCACTTGCTGCCATTAATCACGTAATGATCGCCCTTGTCTTCTGCTGTCGTACGGATGCCGCCAACATCGGATCCTGCTCCTGGTTCCGAAATGGCCAGCGAACCAATTTTTTCGCCCCGCAATGCGGGCAAAAGATAGTTTTCCTTTTGTTCCGGCGTGCCGATGGCACTGAGCAATGGCGGGGGCAAATACGCATGAGCAAAAAGTGAAAGCGCCAAACCGCCAACATTAGCGTAGGACAATTCTCGCGCTACCGTGACGGCAGCCCAAAAATCCATACCCGATCCGCCAACTTCTTCCGGGTAGGTAACACCAAAAAATCCCAGTTCGCCCATGCGCTGAAAAATCTCGCGCGGGCAGTGCTCTTCTTTTTCCCAGCGGGCTGCGTGAGGCATTACTTCCCGGTTCAAAAATTCGCGCACGGATTGCGCCAGTAATTCGTGTTCATCCGTAAAGGGATTAAAGTTCATGTGGCTTGGTTTTGTTAGGTGTTCCCTTCGCTAAGTCCGTGCATTTGCGCGACGGTTTCAAAATTGTTTTTACCCTTGGCGGTGAGGTAGGGAAGTACCATCGTCCACAGGGTACGTCGGGCTTCCCGGGCGCCAAGGTTGGGGGAATACGCAGGTTGTTGCTCTGCGGCTATTGAACCTTCGCCCTCCATCATCTGGCGGGTAGTTTTTTTTGCACTTGCCCGCTCCAACATGCTATGCTGCGTTCGTCGCTGTGGTTTTTTGAACGGTTTTTCGGATCGATCGCCTCCTGATGCCCGCAGGATCAGGGCCTGGCTGAGCCAGAAAGAGTAAAGCATCCAAACAGTGTGCGCCAATCGATCGTAGGTACCGGATACCCGTTCCGGCAGCATGTTGCCGCGCTCTATGGAGTACTGAATAACCGCGCGGATGGCTGCAATTTGCTGAAGGCCTTGTTCCCGATGGCGCAGCGCTATTTCCGGGTAAGCCCGACAGACTTCCAGGGCATCGAGGTAGAAAAAGCGATACTTGTGTTGAAATTCTAAAAAGGGCGTGATTTCGTAGTCGATGTTTTCAAAGGAAGGGATCCGGCGAATATTGGAAACGCGCTCGGCAAGTTCCTGATCCATGCGCTCGTAGATTTCCAGAAGCACCACGTCTTTGTTGCGAAAATGGTAGGCCAGGTTGCCCGGCGAAATACCAGAGTCTGCGGCAATGTCCCTCAAGGTTACATTGACAAAGCCCTTATCATTGAACAGGTCAACGGCGGCCAGAAGAATTTTGTCTTTGGTACTGATCACAAGGTGAGATTGTGGGGACAACCTGGTGGCACTGGCATTTAACGCTGGTGGCTTTTGGTCAAAAAGGTTTGTAGCCTTTGATCTACAAGCCCAATTGGTTAGGGTAAAATTAGAACAAAAATTCTAATCCTGCCAAAAAATTAGTGGATTTGTTCTAATCCTGGTGGCTGTTATCAATTCAATACGGCTCTTTGGGCAGCTTTCAAAGGTTTTGTTGAGATTTTTTTGCGCGCCATGTGTAGGCCAAGTCCTGCTTGCGCATACATGAGGCCAGCTTTTTATACTGCTGGATAGGGCGCGAAGGGACAAAACATTTTCCATGTTTTCCTTTAACCATTTGAGAAAAATCCCTCAAGACTTCAGCGGATACAAAGCTGTACCATAAGGCAACAGCCCTTGACAGTACTGCATGGCACACCTACTTTGCCAGGGTACTCAATCGTTTCAAATCAGAATATTATGATCAAAAATTATGCGATCATCGGGATCTTGCTCACTACCCTGGCACATTCCAAGGTGCAGGCCGAGCAATACATCTCGCAGGCCACCGGGACATACTCTTGGGAGGATCCTGCGGCGTGGGTCCATGGGATTGTTCCCCCGGATGACATCCGCAACAAAGACTCTGTGATCATTCGCAGTGAAGTTGTCCTGATGACCAGCCTGGGGGTCAAGAATGGCGCAACGCTATTGATCAACGGCACGCTCGTTCTGTTTAACCCCAATGGCGGAATTGAGCTTGAAAACAAAGGGACTATTGTTATCAACGGTTTGTTGAGCATATTGCCTGGCATCAATGGCGAGGTCAATACCCTGACCAATAAGACGGGTGATCTGGTGATCAACGGATTGTTGGAGAACATTGGCGCAGAATTGGTCAATGACCGGGATATTTTGGTGAACAGCGGTGGTACCCTTCGAAATTTTGGCTTCAAAGATGCCATGGATGACCTTATTCTGCGCGGCGACAATGGGCAAGTTTTTAACTTATACGACTTTGGTTCTGACTTGCTGGGCTATGTCTTAGACCCAGGTACTATCCTTGGCGGAACCGGGGGACCAACCATTGGTGTCGGTCCGGATAGCATCAATTACGGAGCCGTGATTTGGACTTGCTTTGCCGGGATGTTGGAGAATGATGGCGACATTATTAACAACGGAGGAACCATCGACCAAAGCAATTGTGGCGGTGGGATTGTCTCTGGTTCGGGAAGCATTGAAGATGTACCGTCCTGCACGGCAGCGTCTAATCTTCGCACCTCAGGTTCCAATGCTACCACGGGCATGACCTTCCGATGGGATGAAGTTCCCGGCGCATTTGGCTACATTGCTGCTTTTAAGCAAGCTGGAGCATCCCGTTACCGGATTACGCGACCAGTCAACGGTGGGGCGACATCCATCACCTTTCCGCGAAATTTCTTCCCTGCAGGTGCCCGGGTGGAATGGGCTGTGTTAACCATTTGCGAGCCCGGTGAGATTGATATGAATTTGTTAACCGAAGCACAGGCTACCCAGGTTCGGATTGCACAGGCTGATTTGGAGGAAGAACAGCTTCCGGCATCCGCAATGGCGTTGTCTTTGTACCCAAATCCAGCATCAGAAGCACTAATTGTAGAAAGCCAGGGTGATGCTGTAAAGGGTACCGTGAGCATCTTCGACCTCAGCGGACGCCTGGTGTTAGACCAAGTTATTCAGTTGACCGCTTCACAGCCCAAGCAGCGCCTTTTGCTCAGTGATCTTGAAGCCGGTCTATACACCGTAAGGATAGACAACGGGGATTTTGTTCAGCAAGAGCGATTGCTGATTACCCGTTAAGGATATGGGGTTTTTAGACTAGCCCTTTATAAAACCTTTGGAAATGGAAGGCAAGCGGCAGACCGAAGTCTGCCGCTTGTTTTTTATGCCCCTTCAAGCTTGTAATCAAGCACCCAATCGCAGTGGACGCCTTAACTTTCTGACGTGAATGCACTGTTTGTTACCGGTACGGATACCGGCGTAGGCAAAACACTGGTGTCGGCCATTTTGGTCAAGGCTTTGTCAGCGTCGTATTGGAAACCTGTTCAAAGCGGGTTGGATGATGGCACCGATACTTCGTTGGTCCAGACCTTGTGTGGGGAAGGGACGCATTGCTTCCCGGAGGCCTATCGCTTGCACATGCCTGCCTCGCCCCATGCAGCAGCGGCTGCCGAATCAAAGCGCATTGCATTAGCAGACCTGGTTTTACCGCTTGCAGCAGGACCACTTGTGGTAGAGGGGGCGGGGGGGATTCTGGTTCCCCTAAACGATGAGGAGTTGTTTGCCGATTGGGTGCAGCAACAGGGTTTGCCCGTGGTTTTGGTTTCGCTGAACAGGCTCGGAAGCATCAACCACACGTTGTTGTCTGTTGAAGCATTGATGAACCGTCATTTGGATATTTTAGGCATTGTCTTCAACGGCGATGAAGTTCCGGCTACAGAACGCTTCATTTTGGAGTACACTTCACTGCCTATGTTGGCCCGGGTTCCCTGGGTTGCAAAGCCCGATGCAGCCTTTGTTGATGAACAGGCGCGGCTGATCAGACCGGCTTTTGATTCCTGGTTCCGCATGAACCCCGAGGGTTCGATGGGGGTGGGGGATGGTGTTTCCTTTGAACCGATGTAATGAAGCCTATCCCCTCCAGTCTCTGCGATCTCGACGCCCAACATGTCTGGCATCCTTTTACGCAAGCCGCTCTGGCGGATTCTCCATTTGCTGTTGTGCGTGGCCAGGGCCCTTACTTGTTTACTGAAGACGGCCGTCAATTCCTGGATGGCATTTCATCCTGGTGGGTCAATTTACATGGACACGCCCATCCCGCATTGGCCCAGGCGCTTTACCGCCAAGCTCAAGTGTTGGAACACGTGATTTTTGCCGGTTTTACCCATGAACCTGCAGTTCAGTTAGCCTCGCGCCTTGCAAAAGTGCTTCCATCGGGTTTAACTCGGATATTTTATTCTGACAACGGCTCGACGGCCGTGGAAGTAGGAATAAAAATGGCTTTGCAATTCTGGCACAATCAGGGCATTCCCCGTACGCGTGTTCTGGCTCTGGAAGGCGCTTACCACGGCGATACATTCGGGGCTATGGCCGCATCAGAGCGCGGGTCGTTCAATGCACCTTTTGCGCCTTACCTCTTTCCAGTGGATTTCATTCCTGCTCCTTTGCCAGGCCAGGAGGCAACGGCCCTGCGGGCTTTGGAGCGCGCCTTGGAAGGGGGAGATGTTGCGGTTTTTCTCTACGAGCCGCTTATTCAAGGGTCAGGGGGGATGCGCATGCACGCCCCGGAGGCATTAGCCAACATGATTCGCTTGGTGCGCAGCGCAGGGGCATTGGTGTTTGCCGATGAGGTAATGACGGGTTTTTACCGGACGGGTCGGTTGTTTGCTTCGGAATGGGTTACTGAAACGTCCGGACAACAATCCAGATCAGAATCTGTTGCTTCTGGTGCGTTCGACTCCCCATTCACTTCAGATGTTCAGACGGCGCCGCCCAACGCTGAAGACCTGGGGCCGGATTTGATAGCACTATCGAAAGGATTAACCGGGGGCATGATGGCCCTGGGCGTTACGGCCTGCCGCGATTTCGTGTTTAACGCTTTTTACAGCACAGACCGAAGCCAGACCTTTTTTCACGGACATTCCTACACGGCAAATCCGCTTGCCTGCGCGGTGGCTCTGGCCAGCCTGGATTTGACCCTTTCCGAAAAAACAGCTCTGGCCGTTGCGCGGATCAGTCAAAAGCAATCCGCATTTGTTCAACGAATTGCCGACCACCCTCGTGTTTCCCAGGCCAGGTCACAAGGGACCATTTGGGCGTTTGAATGGCAAAGTGATCAGGAATCTTCGTATTTCCATCCTGTTCGTGATCAACTGTACCGGTATTTTTTGAACTGTGGACTGTTGCTGAGGCCCTTAGGAAATACAGTGTACACGATGCCGCCGTATTGTTTTGAAGATGATCATATAGAAACTATCCAAGATGCCGTCCTGCATTTGCTGGACAACACCCATTGGCTTGAATAAGGGTGTTTACCCGTGTGGAAAAATAGGGGAACTGCCTCCATGTCTCTTTTGGTTCACCTTAACCTGCTTACTGGCCCATCATGCCGCCGAGCATCTGGAGCATTTCATCAGGGGTCATCAGTTCATAGCCATCGGGGATCACCTGGCTAAAACGCGAAGCTGGAACAGGCTCCGGGAAAACGCCCGTAGCAATCATGGTGAATGCAAATCCATTGGTAGTCATGTCGATCTCCAATGGAAAACCATTGATGATGTCTAATTGGAACTCTGACCGGACCTTGGGGGCGGCTATTTTATCGGTAACACAATAGACCATGCTAGTCTGGCTGGACTTGACAAGAGTTTTGCGGCATTCATAACCGGCGATGGTTTTGACCACTTCCGTTGGCTCAGCAGTCCAGATCAATTCCTTGGCTTCTTCTGGTATTTCATTGACAGCCAGTTTATTGCCCATCATGTTCATGAGCGTGACGGTCTTGCCCGTCTTGGCATCGGCAATGGTCGTGGTCGTTCCAAGTAAACCCATATTCATGTCAACCCGAAGCTGATCACCGGAAAAGTAAACCACCATCGATAGATTTTGTAGGAACTGCGCAATGGCCGGATCCAGGGATTTAGCGTCCACCTTATAGTTGACACGTCCTTCAGTTATCTGTTTAGCTCCGGGGGGATCGGCCTGGACCAGTGTTGCTGGCAACACAAAGAACAAGGTCATCAATATTTGCCGAAACGAAAGGAGGGGGTAAGTGCGCATGGCGAGTACATTTAAGCTTGCAAGTTACTTCAGACGAAGGCTTCCGTGGATGGATTTAACGGATGTTAACCAAGGCGTTTTGACATGGGTCAGAAGGGCCATTCCCGGCTGCCGTATCGGGGCAGTGCCTCACAAGGCACTGAGCAGGTTCGGCTCCACGTTAGCCATACCTGCCGTTGGCGTTTAGTCAGGGTAGGAGAAAGCAGGATTTGTTGGACAGATTCTCCATACCATATGGAATCTTGTTGTATTGAGTGGTTCTTGAATGTCTGTGGCCAACCATCTTGCACCAGCACAATCCCTTTATCAGGAAAGGCCTGCTCGTTCTGACCCGTATACTGTTGTATAGGGCAATGTCCTATTTTCAACGGCAATAGTCCGTGCTCCGGATGCCCGTAAAACACGACCGGGGCCCGAGTTTGCGCTTGGTCCTGATTGAACGCAGGCACCTTGGCTCCGCGCCAACGGGCCGCTTTAGATGGCGGCCCGGTTTGTCCGAGCACGGGTAAAACTTTGCCTCCGGCAACAACTTCAAGGCGGCATTGATCCGCCCTGCAAGAGGCTACAAGCCATTGGCCGCGGTTTCGCTGTTCTGTCCGGTAAGCCATCCAAACCACGGCTACCAGGAGCAACAGCGAAGCCCCTCTTACGTGCAATCGAGTTTTCCTCCCGTCCAGACTATCGCTAAACCACCAAAGCATGCTGAGAAATATGGCCAGAGCCGCCAACGCCGGAAGTTGGGGTAACGTCAACAAGGCACCTGGCAGGTTGCCTACACGCTCCATGGCATCCATCCACCCGTGCACGAAGGAGGAAAGTACTTGGCCTAACGCTTCTGTTATGAAGCAAGCTGGCAGGACGATGAGTGTGGCTGAGCAAAGCAGGAAGAAGCCCACCAAAGGAACGCCAACCAGATTGCCCAAAAGAAAGTAAACCGGGAACTGCCCAAAGTAGTACCAGGACAAAGACAGACAGCCAAGCTGAGCCGCAAGCGAAAGCGCTACGAGATCTCCTAAATGCTTGCCCAACCAACCATTCAAAGCCAATCGCTTTCGGAACCAGGGATAGGTCCAAAGGATACCGGCCACCGCAGAAAAGGAGAGTTGAAATCCAACAGAATACAAGAGGGAGGGTTGCACCAGCAGAAGCAATAACGCGGTGCTCGCCCAGGCGTTCTTTCCTCCGCCCTTCCGGTGAACCAGCCGACTCAGCGCCATGAGACTGAACAGCAGTCCTGCACGCATCGCTGAAGGAGGGGCACCGCTGAGTAAGACGAATGACCACACTCCACCCAGAGCAAAAAGTCCTTCGCCCCATCGTTTCAAGAGGGGTTTTCGTACATGCATAAGCAGTGCGCTGATGATCTTTTGGAGCAACACATAAACCAAGCCCACGTGCATGCCTGAAACGGCCAGAATGTGCAAGGTCCCGGCTTTTGAAAATGCGAGCAGACTTTCACGATCCAGTTCTTCTTTCCAACCAAGGCTTAGTGCAGAAAGCACGGCTCCGGCTTGAGCATCCGAAACAGAACGTTCCAGCGCTGCAAGGCTATGCCCCCGCAATCGTTCTATTGCGCTGCGAAGTCCGTGCCCCTGCTCCAATATCCGGTATTGGCTGCTGTCCATTCGGGCCTGCCAATACACAGACTGGCTGGCCAAATAGGCGCGTTGATTGAAGTCTACCGGATGGATTGCTCCCGGGGGTCTCTCTGCGGAAAGTGCGCAGAGGAGCAAACTGCCTGGAGGTAGCGCCACTATTCCTTTGATGTTCAGGGCAATTTTTTGCCCGTTCAGCAAATTCTTCCGGCTCCCATCAATTTCGGGCGAAGGGCCTTGTACCAGGATGCAAGCTTGGACGCTGGCCCAAGCTGAGCTGTTACCTGAGAAGTTGGGCGCTTGCAGCGTCCGCACCAAAAAGATGCCCTCCGTACCGGCATTCCATGCACCATAGCTATCGGTTTGCAGGGATTGCTCCCGCATCCCCGCATCAATGCCCAACGACAAACAGGCTACACCGGCCAATAGTCCGCTCCACCAGCGCAATCGGTAAGCCCTGACAAGCGGAGCGCACCTGGTGCCAGCTGCAAAGAGGATCACTGCTATCCAGGAGAAAGCAGTTGCCGGATAGTCATGCTCAGCGATGAACGGACAAGCAGCTAATCCAACAACAAAAGGGACGAGCACCCGGAGCATGGGTGTCGCGCGAAGCCAACCCGTGTTTTGCGAATTGGCAGCAGAAGGTGTGGAGCGTTGCATAGCAGACTAACCGCCAAACTACGCCCATGCAAAAGCCGGCCCCAGAAACTGGAAGCCGGCTTTATGTGGAGTGGATAACTTTTATAAAGGAAGGAAAGCGCTTCCTTTAGCGCACAACACGGATCGACCGGGTGGCAATCCGCTCCCCTTCTTTGACCATAACCTGATACGTTCCCGCTGGGAGTGAGGATAGGTCGAGTGCTGTTTGGCTTCGGAAGGATTGCATGGGCAGAACAAGCCTCCCAGAGACATCGTACACTTGAACGGTGACTTCATTTGTTCCGTCAAGACTGACCAGAAGCAAATCTGAAGTGGGATTTGGCGCAAGCTGTAAGCTGCTGGTTAGCGATGCATCGCCAAGTCCAACATTGACCACATCAACATCCTGGCAAAACGTATTGGATCCGCCTGCATTGTTAGCGGTCAAGCAAACGTTGAACACGCCACTCTCCGGAAACAGGTGCGATGGGTTAGTCAGGCTGCTAAGTGGCAGTCCATCGCCGAAATCCCAAACGTAAGACGAAGCATTGATTGAGGTATTGGAAAAGCTAACGCTACCGCCATATCCGATGTAAGACCAGGTAAATCCGGCAGTTGGTGCCGGCGCAAGCGCTCCGAAATCTGCTTCGTTAAAACCTATGCCATTGGCATAGACAAACTGGGCAGTCGAAGCTGCATCGGCCCCCGGGATGGCGAATACAACTGGCAGCTCGTAGTCAAACTCGCTGCCACTTGAAATTACCGTTGGGGCCATGGTTGGAAAGAATGCAACGCCATCAAACCCCGTCCCTTCTGTAAAATTTGAAATGAATGTATATTCTTCTGATGAAATGTTGTAGCCCCTTCCAAGTAAATTGGGCAAATCATTGGTTGTCAGGATGCTGATGTCAGAAGCGGCCCAGGTAAAAAAGATTTTGGAACCATCAACACTGCGGCTGATTTGGGGATTTGGACCGACCGAAAGGTCTGTAGAACCAGGATTGAGCAGGGCACCGTCAACCATCCGAACCGTATCGATTACGCTCGCTGTCCAGTCGCTACCATTAGAAGTGATCAGGTGGTATATGCAACTGACAGGCTGGACATTTGCCAAGTAGATAAAATACAAGGAATCGGGGTCTGTACTGGCGGTAAACCTGCTGTTCACCTCGCTGACCAGATGCAAACTTCCTTCCTCGTCAACGGTAGCATCTAAAGTGGTAAAGTATGGTAAAATCGGGCCCTCCCCCTGATTGGCTCCGATAAGGAAATCCGACATGGCCGGCAAGGTTGCGAAATCAAAATCGGGAAGCGGATTCCAGCTGTTGCCAGCGTCTGTCGATTTGAATACAATCGGTTTGGGCGAGAGTCCTGTAGTGACTCCGGAAGAAAGTCCTCCGATGATAACGGCGTATCCGGTTTGTCCATCCGGGGAGAAAGCCAAATTGTAGGTAAATGTATTGTATCTGTTCAAGAAGCCGCCATCAAGGAAGGTGTAATAATCCGGTCGCAGGGTAGCAACAAGATTCCAGTCAAACTCGCTGCTGCTGCTATTGAAGGTGCCTTTCCACAATTTGAACTTCGATCCATTTAAGGAGTCAGCACTAACCGATCCTGTACCGTTTCTGACCGTGGAAATGTACCAAAGGCTGCCATCAGCTGTTTCGCTGAGGCCGTAGGGAAAATATTCGCTGTCGCCAGGGTCTTTTCCGTAGAATTCACTGACATTAGAACCTTCAGCTTGCGAGGAATTTCTAAACACCAGCCCCCAACTGCCATCCGGGGACGAGGCATCTAAGGCAGGACCTACGGCGGCTACATATGCGTTATCTGGATTTGTGTTGCCTGTTGGGTTGTACAGAACGGCACTTGGGTAGCGGTTGCCCAGATTGCCGGTAAAGCTACCAGCATTGTAACCTGGTGAAAATCCGGTGTTCGTTGTCCATGTTTCGCCACCATCGGTGGATCGGTCAAACGATAAACCTCCGGAGCCTCCAGGGGTGCCGGCATTGTGGCGGTGCACAAAAATCACAGACCCCAATTCCTCATCCCAGCTAACCTGGTTCTGGCCTTCCGTCAGAATAGTAAAGATGTTGTATGCGGTACCGATCGCAATGAAATTTCCAGTTGAACCGGCCCGGATCAAATCTTCCTGAATAGGGGATAGCCTGGGACCAGGTTCATCGAACGATCCCGAAAGTGTGGGTTCATTAAATGGAAGCGCCTGGTGGTGGAGCGCCTTGTGAAGAAAAGCTTCTTGGGCAGTCAAGCCTAAAGGAAGCATGGTCACCATCCAACATATAGATAGAAATGTCTTTAACATGGTAAGAAAGTTTGCGTTGAACTGCAGTGGAAAACTAAGGTTTATCCGAGGGAGAACGCTGTTAAGAGTGCTTAAGAAATTCTTAATTGACAAAGTTGTGACGAAAAGGCAAAGCTGTTCGAACCTTAACTATCAGAGGAAAAGATGAAGGGTAATAATGAAAAAAGGAGCCACACCGAATGGTGTGGCTCCTGAATACGAGTTAACGACTGGAAAAGGGTCTCCTTATCGGGAAACAGAAACAGAGCGCATGGCAACAGAGCCTGCGTTCTGCACCTTAACCAGGTATTGGCCATTGGCAAGACCGCTCAAATCCAATTGGATCAAGGCATTGCTGCCAGCGACAATGCGCTGGGTGGCAGTAACTTCTTCACCCAACAAATTGTAAACTTGAACAGTAAATTCGCCGGAAACCTGACCGTTAATGGTCACGTTCACCTGACCAGATGTAGGGCTAGGGAAAACCGTAAGCGCTTCGGCGAGGAGGGCATCCTGGAGACCGTTAACCAAGACATCTACTTCTTTGCACTCCGTGTCATCGGTGGCTGGTGAGCCACTGTTTTTAGCCGTGAGGCAAACGTTGTACACACCGGAAGCAGTGTAGGTTTTGCTTGGATTGGTCAGACCGGAGAGCGGTCCGCTATCGCCAAAATCCCAGACATACTCGGTAGCGTCAATGGACAGGTTGGTAAAGTTGACAACCCCTGAGCCAGTGGTTGACACCACAAAGCTGAAGTCAGCCGTAGCACTTGGCGCAGACAGGCCAAATTCATCGTCATTGAAACCAGCACCGCGGATGAAGAAAAAGGTAGGTGGCGAAAGGTCATCGGCACCTGGCTGGGCAAAGACCACGGGAACTTCGAAATCAAAATCGTCGCCCGTTTCTATGACAGTAGGCGCGACCACAGGGAAGAAAATAACGCCGTCAACAGCTGAACCTGCGGTAGGTGTGCGAACGAACGTGTATTGCTGGCTGCTGACATCATAGCCGCGAATCTTCAAGTTGGGAAGATCGTTGGTGCTTACGATGGATCCATCGGAATCATTCCAGACAAAGAAGATTTTCTCGCCATCAGCACTGCTACTGATGTTGGTGCGTGTCGGGTGTCCAATAGCGCCAACTGCGCCATCTTCCGTGACAATGGAATCCACAAGCGTACAGGTCCAGTCCGATCCGCTTGACGTGGTGAGGTGGAACAAATTGCTTGTTCCGGGGCCGGTCCAGATAAAGCCGTACTGATCGTCCAGGCTGGAGGAACGGGACAATACATTGCTGAAAATGTTGAGTTTGTCGTTTGCATCAACAGCAACATCCAAAGAGGTGAAGAAGGGAATCTTATCGCCTTCTGCGGTTTCGATCAGGATATCCTGGAACGTGGTGAGCGTGCGGAAGTCAAAATCCGGTAGACGTGTCCAGGTGTTCCCCGCGTTCGTGGTTTTGTACACCACTGGCTGAATGCCGATGTAAACGGAACTGTTTTCAGAAATGAGCAACACGGCATACCCTGTTTGGCCATCTGGGCTGAAGGCAATGTTCCAACCGAACCCGCCAATATTGGATCCATCGGCTGGATCAATCGAATAGTCCGGATCAATAAACGTTTGGGACAAGGTCCAATCCACCTGGCTGGTCGTGGTATTGTAGACGCCTTTGTTAATGTAATAAAAGCTATAGTCGTTAATGACGTCCTCTGGATAATACGTGGAGATGCTCCAAATATCACCGTTTGGATTAACCGTCAGACCGTAAGGGTGAAAATCGGTGTTTGCACCTGGGGTTTGCTGGTAATAATCTTCAGCAATGGTTGTGCCATCGCTCAACCGGGCACTGGTAGCAAAAATCCAACCCCAACCTGCTGCACCAGCTTGAAGGGTAGGACCAGTACCGATAGCAAAAGCGTTTGCCGGATTGGTATTCCCGGCAGGGTTCCAAATAGCAATGCTGGGGTAACGACTGCCGCCAACCGGTGTCGAGCCTGCATTAAAATCAGGGGTCATAATGTAGTTGTCCGTCCACGTTGCACCGCCATCAAGTGAGCGGTCAAAAGCGATACCCCCTGAACCGCCGGCGGTTCCCGCGTTCTGGCGGTGAATAAAGGTCACAGCATCCAGATCCGGGTTGTAGGCCACCTGGTTCTGCTCGTCCAACAGGATGGTGTA
Organism: Bacteroidota bacterium; assembly: GCA_016124275.1. Taxonomy (GTDB): domain Bacteria; phylum Bacteroidota; class Bacteroidia; order Chitinophagales; family BACL12; genus WGOA01. The sequence goes on along the minus strand of WGOA01000038.1, from coordinate 39,924 downwards.
AATGTTATATGCTGAACCGAGTTCAACAAAAGAAACCGCACCTGAACGCTCTGAGGCGTCAAGCGTGGTCAGCGGCTCATAGCCTTTGATGAAATGATTGTCAGTAAGGTCTATGGCCGCATGCCGAGGGCGGTAATCATCAATGTGCATGACGCGTTGTGCCATGACACCTGAAGTTACCAGCAGGGCAGCGATGTACAAGGAAATTTTCTTCATAATTAGAGGTTTGATTTGAATCTTTTGTGCTTGAATGTTGGGATTAAAAGTAATCAGTATTGGTTTGAAGTTAACATTATTTAACATACAGGCCAACCAACGTTAATAATCTTGGACGAAAACGTGGGTTACTGTGCCAAATTGTGGACAACTCTATGGTGCAATGCCTTCAAAACAAAATCTGCCCATGCTAAGGATTCTAGAATGGAATTCTTTAGTCCTGGCGCCCTTCCCCGACCAAATGCAGTGGGGTGTTTTCCAATAACGCATCCATCGAAGCCTGCAGTTCCTTTAGCTGATCCACAATGGCCTGTTCGCCTTCCACTTCGGGATTGGCATAGCGCCTGCTGACTACCTGTTTTTGCCAGGTATCGCTGCGCACGAATAAAATGGAGGAAGGTAAATCCATAATTCGTATGTTGCCTGTAGGATACACATCTGCAAGTTGGGCAAAATTCATAGCCTCTGCTTGCTTTAGAATGGCGTTGAGCCTGGGCAAATCAACCTTGCCCCGGTAGGTACCGATGCGTTCGGTGAACTGGCTGCCTTGGTAGCGGAGGGTTCCATCGCGGTAAACTTCAAGCTGGTAAACGGGGCATGTGCCCAGGCAAGGGGTAGTTTGGAGCGAAAGGACCTGTTCTTCCTGCGAAGGCCATTGGAAAGGAGCAGGAGTCGGATCGCTCGGAGCCGTTGTTTCGGAATCCGGCATTTGGACATCATCTGCTGGCAAAACAGTAGGTTCAGGAACACCTGCATCAGAAGGAACAGTGGTTTTGCAGCCCACAGCAAGATTTGCCAAGGCAAAGGCAAGGCAAAATACCGCTGAAAAAAAAGGTCTGAAAACAAGCGTTATCCTCATTTCTTTTTAGCCGGTTTGGCTGCCTTGACCTTTGATTGTTGCGCTTTGGTATAGGCTTCCAGACGCTCCTGCCAGCCTCCCTTTTTTCGAGGTTTGGCCTTGTTCTCCTGAATTTGGGCGTGCAATGCGTCTTCGTTTACAAAGAACGTTTTAATCAGCCATTGTTGCCCAAACGTGATGATGTTGGTTAAGAGGTAATAGTACGTCAGGGCACTGGAAAAACTATTAAAAATGAACAGCATCATCACGGGGAACAGGTACTGCATCACGACCATTTGGCCGCCCATAGCCCCCGTCATTTGACTGTTCATCCGAGCGTAGGCAATGGAGGTAATTGCCGCCAGGAGCGTGAAGAGACTTACGTGCGCTCCGTAAAACGGAATCGTAAAAGGCAACGCCAATATGGAATCATACGAACTTAAATCCGTTGCCCATAAAAACGGCTCATGCCGCAACTCAATGGAGTTGGGAAAGAAGCGGTACATGGCAAAAAGGATAGGCATCTGCAGCAATTGGGGCAGGCAACCGCCAAGCGGACTGACCCCGCTTGTCTGGTAGAGCTTCATGGTTTCCTGGCTCATCCGCTGCTGATCCTCGCCGTACTTTTCTTTAATGGCGTCCATTTCAGGCTTTAACAACCTCATCTTGACCATGCTCACATAGGAACGGTAAGTTAAGGGCGTGAAGGCCACCTTGATGAGCAGCGTCAAAATCAGTATGATGATTCCGTAATTGGCGATATTTCGGTTTAGCAGGTTGAAAATGGGGATGATCACAAACTTGTTGCACCAGCCAATAATGCTGGTTCCCACCGGTACTACCCGCTCCAGGTCCTGATCGAGTTTTTTGAGTCCGTTGTAGTGGTTCGGGGCAAAGACAAATTGCAAATCCACAGAACTTTGAGCCTGCTGGGGCACCTGTAGAAACAAGCGGCTGCGCATGGCTTTGGTTCGAAGGGTGTCCTCGTCTTCGAACGCCTTGACGGATACTTCACCTCCTCGTTCAAAACCATTCGACGCAATGAGGGTGGCGTTAAAAAACTGATCCACATAGCTCATCCAGGAAAGCCTGCTTTCCAAAGGCTCACTGCCATTTCGCGATTTGTAGCCCGTTTCCCCGTCTGCATAGCGGAAATAGGCTTTGGTCATCTGGCGCTCGTATTTCTGGTTGACTTCCTGGCGCTTCAGGTCGGCGTTCCAGGTAAGCTCGAGGTAGGGCTGAGCGGGAGAAATGACTTCCTGGTAGTTGGAAAAATCCAGTTTGTAATCCAGAACATGCGCGGTATCGCTAAGGCGATACACCTGATCAAACCATTGCTCAGGACCCGTTTGGAAGCGGAAGCGGATTCCTTTGCCGTCCGCATCCGGCAGCGCCTGCGCGAACAGACTATCGGTGTTGATTCTTCGGTTGCCTTCGTAGAAAAACGAATAGTGGTAGGTCAATTCCCCTTCTGAAAACAACTCCAGCGGGCGATCCAGGTAGTCCGTGTATTTCTTTAACCCAACCTGCGTAATGCGGCCTCCCCGGTTGGAGAAGCTGATCCGCAAATGGTCATCTTCAATGGTGTAAGCTGTTTCCTGCCCTTCCACCAGGGGTGCAAACAGGCCAAGGCGAGTGGCTCGGCGCTGTTGTTGCTGGTTGATGACCGTCGAATCTGTCGTAGCGGGTACAGGTGCCCCTTCGCCCGTAATAAAAGCTTCATTTGCGCGCTCATTGACGCGCAACAAGCTGTCCTGGCGCAAGCGCGACTGCACATCCGCAATGGAATCCATCCGGGCTTGCTCTGCCTCAACAAGGGCCTGATTCGTGCGGCTTTGCCAGTTGAGGTACACGATCATCAGCACGCCCAAAAGGACGAAACCGATAATGCTGGAGCGATCAAAATCCTGCAAGGAGGTAAATTCAGGTTGGGTACAAGGAATAAAAGAGGGGGCAAAGATAGGGTTTTCCCCCTGCCGGGAAAGCCCGCATACCTGCCGTAAAGCCCCGCCTTAAAAGGCGTGTCTTGCGCCTTCCGGAACAGCGGCACCCTGCATTTGCGGCTCCTTTTCCTTAAACTCAAGCGCCGCCCGGACAAAATGCCGGAACAGCGGGCTGGGGCTTTCCACCGTTGAACCAAATTCCGGGTGAAACTGCACCCCTAAGAACCAAGGGTGGTTGCGCAGTTCTATGATCTCCACCAGGTTCTGCTGCGGGTTAATGCCAGAGGCAATCATGCCTCCAGCCTCAAAATCTTTGAGGTAATCGTTGTTGAATTCAAAGCGGTGCCGATGCCGCTCCTCTATGTTGGTTTTGCCATAAACCGCATAAGCTTTGGTTTTGCGGAAGATCCGGCAAGGGTACGCGCCGAGGCGCATGGTGCCGCCCATCTCCTTCAGGTCTGCCTGGTCTTTCATTTTATCAATGACCGGGTAGGGCGTATTGGGGTTAATTTCGGTGGAATGGGCGCCGTCCATGTTCAACACATGCCGCGCAAACTCTACGACTGCGCATTGCATGCCCAGGCAGACGCCCAGGAAAGGGATGTTGTTCTCGCGTACGTGCCGAATGGCCGCAATTTTGCCTTCAATTCCCCTTTCCCCAAAGCCGGGAGCAACCAACACACCGTGCAAACTGCCCAGCAGACGCGCTGCGTTGTTTTCGTCAATGGACTCAGACTGAATGTGTTCCAAGACCACTTTGCATTCGTTTGCTGCACCGGCGTGAATAAAGGCCTCCTGGATAGATTTGTAGGCATCCTGCAACTCGGTGTACTTGCCGACCAGACCGATGCGGACATCGGTTTTCGGGTTTTTGAGGCGGGTAAGAAAGTCGCGCCAATCCTGCAGATCTGGCTCGCCTGACGATGGGAGCCGCAATTTTGCTAACACAATTCTATCTATGTTTTCACGTAACATTTCCAATGGTACGTCATAGATGGATGCAGCATCGCGCGCTTCAATGACCGCGTTGATGTTGACGTTGCAAAACAGTGCTACTTTTCGCCGCAGTTCCTGGCTCAGGGCATGTTCCGTTCTGCATACCAGAATATCGGGCTGAACACCGGCTTCGAGCAGAAGCTTGACGGAGTGTTGCGTGGGTTTGGTTTTTAACTCTCCGGCAGCGGCAAGGTAGGGGATGAGTGTCAGGTGAACGACCAGGCAATCGTTTTTGCCAAGTCGCCAATGCAATTGGCGAATGGACTCGATGTACGGGAGCGATTCAATATCGCCAACTGTTCCGCCAATTTCCGTAATGACGATGTCGTAATCCCCGGTTTCACCGAGCAAGAGCATGCGGCGCTGGATCTCATCGGTAATGTGCGGGATAACCTGGACGGTCTTGCCGAGAAAATCGCCGCGCCGTTCCATGTCGATGACGGTTTGGTAAACCCGTCCGGTGGTAACGTTGTTGGCCTGGCTGGTGCGGACGTTCAGGAAGCGCTCGTAGTGCCCAAGGTCGAGATCGGTCTCTGCGCCGTCTTCTGTAACATAACATTCCCCATGCTCATAGGGATTGAGCGTACCGGGGTCAATGTTGATGTAAGGGTCAAATTTTTGGATGGTAACCCGGTAGCCTCTGGCTTGGAGAAGTTTGGCCAGCGAGGCGGCAAAGATGCCTTTGCCCAATGAAGAACTGACGCCGCCCGTAACAAAAAGGTTTTTGACCATAGCATTTAACCGGCGGACTTACTCCCTGCCTTGGTTACGGGGCATAAAGATAGGGTTTATAAAAGACCTGAAGCGCAGCGCCAATTGTGCAGAAGTAAAATGATGCCTTGAATATTCCAAGTGTAATCTATTTATAGTGAGTGTTTTACGAGTTCGGAATTTCTGAGTTCTATTTTTTTCCCCACATTCAGGTTCAACGAGTCTTTCGGTTCCTTACCTTGTGGTTGCCTTTTAAGGCATTCCACACCCTAAACCATCAACTCTATGTTTCGAAATTTCCTTTACACCTCGGCATTGACCCTTGGGCTGATCGGCATAGCCGCTTCCAGCCAGGCTCAGTGCCCGGGCTGCGTCGTCAATCCTGCCTGTGCTACAACAGCTCCGGAAGGTGGCCTTTGCCCTGAAGTCATCCCGGCAGCAACTGCGGGACTGGCTTATGACGAAAACATAACTTTTTATATTCCTACAAATGCTACGGATCCCTCCACGGGGATTGCTGTAACGGTGCTTCAGGTGACCATTACCGGAGTTACTGGCTTGCCTTTCGGCTTGGATTGGCAATGCAACAACGCCCTGAGTGGTTGCGTCTATACCCCACCCAGCAGCCCACCAGCCTCGGAGCTGGGTTGCGTAAAGATCTGCGGTACCCCGCTTGGAACCCCGGGCACCTACACCGTCAGGGTTGACGTCATCGCTCAGGTGGTGGCTTTTGGAATTACCCTAACGCAGCCGCTCTCTTTTGACGCATCTATTCAGTTGCTGCCTCCGGTAAGTGGTGCTACAACGTTTACGTTCAGTGGTGCTCCTAACTGCGGCGACCAATACGTGACCAGCTTCGCAGCAGGAATAAACGAATCGCCCCGCCTGACCACCTGGGACTGGAACTTTGGCAACGGCCAAACCGCTACCGGTCAGTTCCCGGCTCCTGTGGTCTATAATCCTGGTGTTTATACCGTGTCGCTCACTACCAAGGTCTTTGATTACAAAATTACCCAGGTCAACCTGAACAGCATGAACGACAACTGGTGTGGTGACGTGGAGGAACCTTACCTGTTTGGTATTTGTACGGCTGACCCAGACCCTTTCTTCGATGTAAGGGATGCCAGCTCCAACCTGATTTATACGTCAGCCACCCGTGATGATGTTTTGTCCGCCAGCTGGACAGGCTTGAATGTAGCGGTACCCACCTCGTTCAGCATTGAGTTCACAGACGAAGATGTAGTTAGCCAATGGGATGCACTCGGCACATTTGCTTTCAACCCAACGGGTCCTGGTGTTTACGCGTTCAGCGGTGCCGGGGGCACATCCGGTACAGTAACCATCGGCACGACACTTGCCGACACCTACAACGACGCTACCGAACTTTTTGCCTTTAGCAATCCGTTTATTGGCCCGTCGGCCGACATTACGGACGCCACAACCATTGGCGGTACCAACGGAGCCATTGACATTACCATCAGCGGCGGAACCATGCCTTACACGTATTTCTGGAGCAACGGTGCCATGACACAAGACATCAGCGGCGTTGGTGCAGGATCCTACAATGTCCTTATTGAAGACGCTAACGGTTGCACAACGACCGCTTCGTTCTCGGTAGGGGAACCTGCCAACGTACCTTGTGCTCCGGCTCCGACCGGGTTGACTTCACTCATTTTTGGGCCTACCTCGGCTTTGTTGAGCTGGGATCCGCTGTCGCAGCCCGTTCAAGGCTACCAGGTTCAAGGTCGTCGCTTGGGCGAAATTGGCTGGGTAAGCCGCAAGGTTACCGGTCCGTCCTTGTTCCTCAGTATTTTTGAGCCAGGTCGCACCTATCAGTTCCGGGTTCGCGCCAAGTGTTCGGTAACAGGCAATTTGTCTGCTTACTCTGCCATTCAGAACTTCACCATGCCAACGGCCCGCGAAGGCGCAGAAAGCACCCCGGTTACGGTGAGTGTCTTCCCGAACCCTATTCAGGACCGCGCAGTCGTTGAGATTGGCTTAGGAAACGACCAGGAGGTAACGGTAACGGTAGCCGATCAACTGGGCCGTCTTGTTTATGCCAACACCCAGACCCGCCTTACTGGTCTGAATACCCTTGAAATGGACTTCAGCAACTTCGTTCCCGGCTTGTACCTGATTAATGTACAAACAGAGCGAGGCCTCGAAATCCGCAAGGTGATCGTGGAATAACGGAGTGCTGCTCAAAAGCAACTTCAAGAAGCTTTTTGAGGCCATCCAATGCTGTACAACAACCCGTCGGGCGAACCCCGACGGGTTGTTTTTTTAAGGACGTTTCAGAACCTAAGCGCACCTCCAACCGGGCTTTGGACTACCTGCCTGAGCGCACCTCCAACCGGACCTTGGACTACCTTCCTAAGCGCAATTTCAACTGGTCTCTGGCCTACCTAGCGCAGCGATTTTGCGTGAAGGCGGGCCCGTTCCAGGTCTTCCGGGGTATCTACGGTAAAGGTGTCTTCGGCCACTTCCAAAACTTTAATGGTGTAGCCGTGATAAAGCCAGCGCAACTGTTCCAAACTCTCGGCAACTTCTAATGCTGTCGGTGAAAGGGCAGCAATTTGCCGCAACGTAGAAGCGCGGTAGGCATACACACCGATATGCTTGTAAAAGGGGTGTTCATGAATCCACTGGTCAGGCGAATGATCCCGCACGTAGGGCAGCGGATGTCGGCTGAAATACAACGCTTCACTCCGGGCATTCAGCAACACCTTGGGTGTATTTGGATGGAACAAACGTTCATTATCGTGAAGGCGTACGGCCAGCGTAGCTACTTGGGTGTTTTGCTCCAGAAATGCCCCGGATAACAAGGCCAGGGTGGAAGGGGGAAGGAAGGGTTCATCACCCTGTACGTTGATGATGACATCCGCGTTATCGTGTTCCAGCTGTTGCAAAGCGGCAGCGCAGCGCTCCGTGCCGGAGCGGCAGGATTCCGGGGTCAGCACGGTTTCTGCGCCCAAGCGTTCCAGGCATGCCATAATCCGGTCATCATCGGTGGCCACTACAACCCGATCAACCCCAGCCTGCAGGCATCGCTCCCAAACCCGCACAACCATCGGCTTGCCGTCAATATCGGCTAGTGGTTTACCGGGAAGACGGCTGGAAGCGAAACGGGCGGGAATGATGGCGATTGTGGCCATAATGGAATTGGCTCAAACAGCTTTTACCAGCAAATAATTGCCTTTGACCGACACCACCTCAACTTCCGCGCCGCGAGCGATAAACTCCCCTTGCGTCATGGCATCATAGCGCGCCTGATCCAGATCTACCTTTCCGGAAGGCCGAAGTTCGGTCGCGGCGATTCCCTGCCGGCCGCTCAATTCGGATCGGGATGGGAAGGAATCTACTGTGAAGCCGCGTTCCCGCTCCTGGCTTTCAGAAAGAACCAATTTGTTGAGCAGCGGGCTCGCCGTCAGGCTTCCGAGCAAGGTAATGGCCAGTCCAATCGAGCCCAGCAACGCGATAACCACCACCAAGACCGATCGGATGACGTCCTGTACGGCAGCATACTGAAAGTCGAACCAGTCGTTCCCAATCATAGACAACACTAAGCTGGTGACCACCAGGCTTATGCCGGCAACCCCGGAAATTCCAAAGCCCGGAAAGACGAAAACTTCGAGCCCGATGAAGATTAATCCGGTAATAAACAGGGCAATTTCCCAATTTGCGGCCAGGCCATCCAGGTAGTGGGGGGCAAAGTAAAGCACGGCGCCAACTGCGGCTGCCAGAAGGGCAAACCCGATGCCAGGGCTCTGCATTTCTGCGTAAATACCCAGGAAAATGAGCATCAACAGAATGCCCGAAACCACTGGATTGACCAGGAATTTGATCATGCGATCAACGGCAGTCGGCTCGTATTGGGCCAGCGTATAGTCCGAGATGCCCGCCATGGGGAGAATATCCTGCCAGCGGTCCGCAATCCCTTCGCAATAGCCATTGGTCACGGCTTCGTTAGAAGTAAAGACCAGCGTTTTTCCCGCTTCAATAAGCCCTGGAATCTCGATATCCTCGTCCACCATGGCCTGTGCAATGTCCGGATCGCGCCCGTTAGCCTCAGCGATGCTCCTCATTTTTGCCCGCATATAAGCCTGGTACTTGTCGGGCATTGCCTCACCAGATGTGCCGTCCACCACCGTGGCAGCGCCGATTTGGGCCGAAGGGGCCATGTAGATGCTGTCGCAGGAGAGCGAAATCAGCGCACCCGCTGAAGCGGCATTGTTGACAATATAAACAAGGGTTAGCGCCTTGTTGTGCAACAGCCGTTGGCTGATGGAATCCGCAAGGTTGACCATGCCGCCGTAAGTATCCAGGCTGAGCACGATAACGTCAGCGCCGGCGGCATCCGCTTCTTCCATAGCCCGTTTCATGGTGCGCCAGGCGGGTGGCATGATGTCTTCAGCAAGCTCCACGTGGAAAACGAGTGGTTTTTCCGGAAGGGCTTGGCCAGCCAGCTCAGGCGGGAAGGACCAAAGGGCTATAAACAGCAACCCTGTGAGGAACTTAGACAGGTAAGACGCAGTGGGCATGGGGAACAGGCGTAATTTCGCATGGAAAACTACCCCATTCCACCGGAATTTATGGCTGCTATAAAACTCATGCATGTATTCGGGCGCTTTTTAGCCTGCTTTGGCTTGGCGTTCCTCTGCCCGTTCAGTGTTTCTGCCGGCCTTGCGCCTGACTCGTTGCGAACGGAGCAGCGCGAAGGGCAATGGTGCGTCCTGCACCAGGTAGAACAGGGGGAAACGCTTTACGGCTTATCGCGGCGTTACGGGGTCAGCGTTCAGGATCTTCAGGCAATGAATCCGGAATCGGCCGACCTTGGTGTTAAGATCGGGCAGATCCTGGTGGTTCCTATGCGAAAAACGATTCAGGCTCAGCCCGCCCCCGCCAGCGCGGTTGCCCCCGCCAGCGCGCCGGTCTCAACCAACGCAGTTGCCCCCGCCAGTACGCCGGTCTCGACCAGCGCGGTTGCCCCCGCCAGCGCGCCGGTCTCGACCAGCGCGGTTGCCCCCGCCAGCGCGCCGGTTCAGGAGGTGGTTAAGGAGAACCCAATGCCCGAATCCGCCCAGTCCAACCAACCTATTCAAGTGGCCAAGTCGGTTGAATCGACGTTGCCGGACGTCTTTTGGCACGTCTTAGAACCAGACGAAACACTGTTTACGCTGAGCCAGCGCTACCAAATCCCCCTGCAGGATTTGTTGCGGGCCAATCCGGAGATTGAGCCCCAACAACTCAAGGCACTCACCCGGTTGCGCATCCCTTCCCGGTCTGCGGAGCCTGCCCCTTCGAAGCCTGTGCCAGTAACCGCAGCTCCTCCCGCAGCCATGTCATCGTCCGTTGCGCCGGCTGCAACCCCGGCGGTAAATCCTGAGCATATGCCATCTGCTCCGAGTGCTTCGCAGGCTGTTGAACCCGCCTTTTCGCCCAGATCTGAACCGGCAGAACCGAGCAAGGCTCAACCAGTTGCCCCGCCAGTGGCGGAGCCCCGAACCCTTCAACTCCAGGCTTCGCCTCAAGCTGCTTCCGGATCAGTCGCCGTTGCCGGGGCTTCCCACCCGACTGCGCGCTACCACACCGTTTCAGCAGGCGAAACCCTGTATGGTATCGCCCGTCAATACCCCGGAACCACACCGGCATTGCTGCAGTCTTGGAACGGGCTTGCTGACAACAACCTGCGCAGCGGCCAGAACCTGATTGTCGGGTGGGCAGAGCCTAAATCTTCGGAGGTTTCATCAATGACCATGAAGGGTCAATCCCTGCCCGCAGAGCCTTCCGGGATGGAAGAAGCAGGCATGCTGACCAGCGCTTCCCCCCGCGATTTTTCAGCAAGTAGCTCCAGCGCCGAGCCACTGGTTCGGAGCAGTGCCAAAGCGCGGGGTATTGCTACCTGGATCGACGCCACTTCGCCTGAGAGCGAAAACGGTGCCTTGCTCGCGCTGCACAACGAAGCCCCGATAGGCTCTTGGATTGATGTGCGCAACTTGATGAACAACCGCACCGTCCGCGCCAAGGTGGTTGGCAGATTGCCTCAAAACCTGGACGACAGCCGGGCTATTGTCAAGCTTTCGCAAGGGGCGGCAAAGCAATTGCAGGCCCATGATCCCAAAGTGCTGGTTGAAGTGATCTACACCACAGCTCCTTAAGCGGAAGCCCTTCGCCCGCCATAGCCTTTTGCGTCATTGCCCTTTGCGCCATGGGATGGGTAATTAGAAGTACCCGTATCTTTGTGGGCATGATTTACAGCGATGTGCTGCAGACGATTGGCAACACGCCAATTATTCGGTTAAATAAAGTAACCCGGGGAGTGCCTGGCACCATTTGCGTTAAAGTGGAGACCACTAATCCTGGTAATTCCATTAAAGACCGGATGGCTTTAAAGATGATTGAAGACGCTGAGGCAGATGGCCGCCTTAAGCCCGGGGGCACCATCGTGGAAGGCACTTCGGGAAACACCGGTATGGGGCTGGCTATTGCAGCTTGCGTGAAAGGATACCGCTGCATTTTTACCACCACGGATAAGCAAAGCCGCGAGAAGGTGGATATGCTTAAGGCGGTTGGCGCAGAAGTCATTGTCTGTCCCACCAATGTGGAGCCGGAAGATCCGCGTTCGTACTATTCCGTGGCTGCGCGGCTGGCCCGCGAATTGCCAAACGCTGTGTACCTGAATCAATACGATAACCTGTCAAACCGTCTGGCCCATTACGAAAGCACGGGCCCGGAAATTTGGGAACAAACCGAAGGAAAAGTTACGCATTTGGTCGTGGGTGTCGGCACTGGCGGAACCATTTCAGGCGCAGGGCTCTATCTCAAAGAGAAAAATCCGAATATTAAAGTGTGGGGTATTGATACCTATGGTTCTGTTTTTAAAAAGTACAAAGAAACCGGGATCTTTGACCATAAGGAAATCTATCCTTACATTACCGAAGGCATAGGAGAAGATATCTTGCCAAAAAATGTGGACTTTGATGTTATTGATCTGTTTGAAAAAGTAACAGACAAAGACGGATTGGTGATGACGCGCCGCCTGGCCCGCGAAGAAGGCATCCTTGTGGGCAACAGCGCTGGCTCGGCCGTTGCCGGGTTAATTCAGCTCAAAGACAAACTCAACTCCAATGATCTGGTGGTCATCATCTGCCATGATCATGCCTCGCGTTACGTAGGCAAGGTGTTTAATGACGACTGGATGCGCGACCACGGATTTTTAGATTCCGAAGTCACGTTGCAGGAGATCATCAACCGCAAGCGGCAACGGGTATTGGTCAGCGTCAGCCCGGAGGAATCGGTTTCGTCTGTGTTGGAGCAAATGAAAAGCGCAGAAATTTCGCAGATGCCGGTAGGGGAGCATGGCAAAATCTTAGGCAGCGTTACGGAAAGCACCATTTTACACCATTTGCTCGCTGATCCCGGGGTGCGGGAACGCGCCGTTGGCCTGATCATGGATCCTCCCTTTCCCAAAGTGGGCATAGCAGCGCCTGTCAGGGAGTTTGGGGAATTGCTCCGCAAACCCAACGCAGCCTTGTTGACTGAAGACGCCGCCGGGGTTTTGCATATCGTCACCAAGTACGATCTGATTCAGGTATTGTCCTGAAACGGACTTACCAGATCGCTGCACTGCCGTTCTGTTGTTCTGCTTCGGGCTTTGGCATTTGGAGCCTGAATGCCGAACTTTGAGCCGCCAATGGGGCAGGAGTGGTGGAGCGTAGCATCCCCCTTCGCCCAAATCTGGCGCATTAAACGACGCGATGCCGGCTTGCCGGTGCGCTTTCTTCCTTACGCTGCACAACTTGAGATAACGCATGTCTTACGCCAACATTACCAAACAACTCGGCGACAAAGCTGAGTACTACCTGGGCCACAAAAGCAAAACCATTTCAAAGGAGATGCTGCATTTGCCTGGCCCCGATTTTGTAAGCCGGGTTTGGATGGATTCAGACCGCAGCCCGCAAGTGTTGCGCAACATGCAGGCACTTTACAATCACGGGCGCCTGGCCGGAACAGGTTACCTGTCCATTTTGCCTGTAGATCAGGGCATAGAGCACACGGCGGGCGCCTCTTTCGCGCCTAACCCCATATACTTTGACCCGGCTAATATTGTGGAATTGGCCATTGAGGGAGGTTGCAACGCAGTCGCGTCAACTTTTGGCGTTCTGGGTTCAGTGGCGCGCAAGTACGCCCACCGCATTCCGCTGGTGGTTAAGCTGAACCACAACGAATTGATGACCCATCCCAATAAATACGACCAGGTGATTTTTGGTTCTGTTGAAGAGGCCTGGAACATGGGTGCGGTTGCTGTTGGAGCGACCATTTACTTCGGAGCGCCTGAATCCAACCGCCAGTTAGTAGAAATTGCCGAAGCCTTCCAGCACGCCCATGAATTGGGCATGGTTACCATTCTGTGGTGCTATACCCGAAGCAATGCCTTTAACGTGAAGGGCGATAAGGACTACCACGTGGCCGCTGACCTAACGGGCCAGGCCAACCATTTGGGGGTGACCATTCAGGCAGACATCATCAAGCAAAAGCTCCCGGAAAACAACGGGGGCTTTACTGCGATCAATTTCGCCAAGAGCCATCCGAAAATGTACAGTGAGCTCTCCAGCGATCACCCGATTGATCTCTGCCGTTACCAGGTGGCCAACTGCTACATGGGCAGGGCAGGCCTGATTAACAGCGGTGGCGCCTCGAGTGGAGCGAGCGACCTGGCCGAAGCGGTAGTCACCGCCGTGATTAACAAGCGCGCCGGTGGAGCAGGCCTGATCGCTGGCCGCAAAGCCTTCCAGCGTCCTATGAAAGAAGGTGCCGGTCTGTTGCAGGCCATTCAGGACGTTTATCTGACGCCTGAGGTAACGATTGCCTGAGCATAGGCATCGATTACCGGGGTCCGCGCTATCTTTACCCGTTGCGGGGCTTCGCTTCAGCGTAGACCTCGGGGCTAACTACAAATGGAACGTGTGAGCTGGTTTAAACGACTGAAAGAAGGCATTACCACCTCCACGCGGGAGAAAAAAGAAGCTCCCGATGGGGTCTGGGTCAAGTGTCCTTCCTGTAAGAAAGCGTACCGCAACAAGGAATTTCTTGAAAACCTCAAGATTTGCCCCTATTGCGACCATCACAGCCGGCTCAATTCTGAAGAGTACTTCGACATCATTTATGATGAAAGTGAGTACAAAATTCTCTTCGCCGACTTGCGTTCCATTGACTTTTTGGGCTTTACGGACAGCAAGTCTTATCAGGTTCGCCTGGATGAAGCGTATGAAAAGACGGGCCTTTCTGATGCCATGGCCGTCGCAGAGGGCACGGTAGATGGCCATCCGCTGGTGGTGGCTTGCATGGACTTTGAATTCATCGGGGGCTCTATGGGATCCGTTGTTGGCGAGAAAATAGCCCGGGCTGTTGACCGCGCCCTTGAACAGCGCAGTGCACTGCTCATTATTTCTAAATCGGGTGGGGCCCGCATGATGGAATCCAGCATTTCCCTCATGCAATTGGCCAAGACATCCGCCAAACTCACGCAGTTAGCGAGGGAAGGGGTGCCGTACTTCTCGCTAATGACAGACCCGACCACGGGCGGTGTTACGGCCTCTTATGCCATGTTGGGCGACATTAACATGGCGGAGCCAGGCGCTCTGATCGGCTTTGCAGGGCCCCGGGTCATCAAAGAAACCATCAAGAAGGACCTGCCCAAGGGTTTTCAGCGGTCAGAGTTTCTGCTGGAAAGCGGTTTTCTGGACTTTATTGTGGACAGAAGGCTCTTGCGGCAGCGCCTGATGGAGCTTCTGGTGTTGTTTAAGTCCTGAGTTCCCAGGCTTCCACATCAACTAGCTAAGCCGTTGCTATGGCCCGGGCAGAATAGCGCAATGTTGTACTCGAGTTCTCAAAGAATTCCGTAATTTTGCACGGAATTAGAGAAAAGTAAACTTCTGACGTTAAAGGCAAGCTTGATGAGTTACCTCACTTCTGAGAAAAAGATCGACCTGTTTAAGGAATTTGGAGGCTCCGCCACCAATACAGGCGCTGTCGATGCCCAAATTGCGTTGAGCACCACCCGCATCAACCATTTGACCGAGCATCTGCGCACCCACAAAAAGGACTACGGCACCAAACGCTCCCTGCTTAAGCTGGTGGGCCATCGCCGCAGTCTGCTTAACTATTTGGCTAAAAAAGACATCGAGGGGTACCGCAGTCTGATTGCCAAGTTGGGTTTGCGCCGCTAATCCTTTCCGTTTTTCTTATGGGTTGTCGGCCTGCTGGCAAAGGATTCGTTTCCGGGTTTCTCTGGGTGCGTGGCCTTTTGTACATGTTTGGCCGGCGACCATTGCCCGCTTTGAGTTCATCAAGCTTCGCTGATCTTAAAATCCCAACCCGATGATGCCATTAGGAACCGTTCAGACCATTGATCTGGGCGACGGCCGGACCCTGACCCTGGAAACAGGCAGGCTGGCAAAACAGGCGCATGGAAGCTGTTTGCTTACCATGGGCAAAACCATGCTTCTCGCCACCGTTGTGGCCAATGAAGAAGCCAAAGAGGGTGTAGATTTCCTCCCACTGACTGTTGAATACCGCGAAAAGTTCTCCGCCGCCGGAAAATTCCCCGGCGGTTTTTTTAAGCGCGAAGCTCGTCCGCCAGATGCTCATATTCTGGTTGCGCGTTTGATTGACCGCGCCATTCGCCCGCTGTTTCCCGATGACTTTCATGCGGATACGCAGGTCATGGTTACCTTGTATTCGGCTGATGAGGAGGTCAATCCCGATGCGTTGGCCTGCTTGGCAGCCTCTGCTGCGCTGACCGTTTCCGATATTCCATTTGATGGTCCCATTTCAGAAGTTCGCGTGGGCCGCGTGGCGGGCAACCTGGTGCTGAATCCCAGCAATGCCCAGTTGGCGCAGTCAGACCTCGACATGATTATTGCCGCAACTGCCCGTGATATCCTCATGATTGAGGGCGAAATGGCAGAAATCTCCGAGCGGGATATGCTGGAGGTGATTCGGTTTGCCCATGATGCCATCAAAGTGCAGTGCCAGGCACAGCTGGATCTGGCCCGCAATGCTGGCAACAAGACCAAGCGCGAATACAACCACGAAACAAACGATGCCGCTTTGGAGGCGGATGTGCGCGCCAACACCTATGACGCGGTTTATGAGGTGGTCAAGCAAGCCATCACCAACAAGAAAAAGCGCTCAGAGGCTTTTTCGGCCATAAAAGATCAATACTGCGAGAAGTACAGCGCAGAAGAGCTGGCTGAAAAGAAAAGCCTGATCAGCAAGTACTACCACAAGGTAGAGAAGGAAGCCATGCGCAACGTGGTGCTCAACGAGCGCTACCGCCTGGATGGCCGGAAACTGGACGAGATCCGACCCATTTGGGGCCAAGTTGATCTTTTGCCAGCTACGCACGGTTCGTCTTTGTTTACCCGCGGTGAAACCCAATCGCTTACTTCGGTGACCCTGGGTTCCAAAATGGATGAACAGACCATCGATACGCCCACGTTCGCCGGCTCGGATAAATTCATGCTCCACTACAATTTCCCCAGTTTTTCAACTGGTGAGTCCCGTCCGATTCGCGCCACGAGCCGCCGCGAAATTGGCCATGGCAACCTTGCCCTCCGCGCATTGAAGCGCATGGTGCCTGCGGAATGTCCCTACACCATTCGCATCATCTCCGATATCCTCGAGTCGAATGGCTCCTCTTCCATGGCAACGGTTTGCGCCGGTTCGCTGGCCATGATGGATGCCGGCATCCAAATGCCCAAACCCGTCTCTGGCATTGCCATGGGATTGATCTATGACGGTAAAACGGGCAATTACGCCGTGCTGTCTGACATCCTGGGCGACGAAGACCACCTGGGGGATATGGACTTTAAGGTAACGGGCACCAAGGACGGTATCACCGCCTGCCAGATGGACATTAAAATTGATGGGTTGTCTTACCAGGTGCTCGAAGAGGCCTTAGAGCAAGCCCGCCGCGGTCGCGCGCATATTTTGGGCGAAATGAACAAGATTCTGGACAGCCCCCGTGAGGACTACAAACCCCACGCTCCCCGGATCGTTCAAATCCGCATCCCCAAAGAGTACATTGGCGCCATCATTGGCCCTGGAGGCAAAGTCATCCAGGAAATGCAGGCCGTTACAGGTACGCAGATTGTGATTACCGAAGACGATCGCAACGGCATTGTTGACATCATTGGCAACAACAAGGCCTCCATTGATGCTGCCATTGCACGGATTAAAGGCATCACCCAAACGGCTGAAGTCGGCGAGGTGTACGAAGCAGTGATCAAGTCCATCAAGCCCTACGGTGCTTTTGTGGAGTTCCTCCCCGGCAAAGAAGGCTTGCTCCACATTTCTGAAGTTTCCTGGAAACGGTTGGAAACCATGGAAGGCCTATACAATCCCGGCGATAAGATCAAAGTGAAGCTCCTGGAAGTGGATAAAGTCACCGGCAAATTCCGCTTGAGCAGTAAAGTGTTGGAAGCCCGCCCCGAAGGCTACGAGGACCAGGGCCGCGATGATCGCGGCGGGTTTGGTGGTGACCGCGGCGATCGCGGTGGTGACCGTGGCGGTTACGGCGGAGGTCGTGGCGGTGATCGCGGAGGTGATCGCGACCGCGGACCGCGCAGACCTCGCCCCAACGAAGTCTGACCCCTTCGAACCATCCTTTTTAGCGGACATGGATTTCTATCCCAAGGCCGACCTGCAAGGGTCGGCCTTGTTCTTTGCCAGAAGGGTAGTTTTTTCACACCGGAATACCCGTCACAAGCGCCTCCGGTTTGATGCGTTCCAGTGGGTTAGTGCCTTGTTGCGTGGCATTAAAAAATTAATGATAATGATTTGATTATCAGCTGATTAAGAGTTGATCGAAAAGCTTTGTTGGCCGGTTGCAACCTAATTGGTTAGGGGGGCGTAAACAGGAAGGCTAATCTCACAACTTTCACATGCGTCAGCTCAAGATCACGAATCAGATTACGAATCGAAATTCCGATTCTCTGGAGAAATACCTCTATGAGATCGGAAAGATAGACCTGCTCAATTCCGAAGAGGAAGTTGAACTGGCTAAGAAGATTCGAAACGGTGATCAGGCTGCCTTGGATAGACTGACCCGCGCTAACCTGCGGTTTGTGGTTTCGGTTGCCAAACAGTACCAAAACCAGGGTCTTTCGCTCGCCGATTTGATCAACGAGGGCAATCTTGGCCTGATTAAGGCCGCACAGCGTTTCGATGAAACCAAGGGCTTTAAGTTTATCTCTTACGCCGTTTGGTGGATTCGCCAATCGATCATGCAGGCCATTGTGGAGCAAAGCCGTTTGGTTCGACTTCCGCTGAACAAAGTGGGGTCTTTCAATCGCTACCACAGAACCTGCGCCCAGTTGGAGCAGGAGTTGGGACGAGAGGCTACGCAAGATGAAGTGGCTGTAGCCATGGGCATTACTGTGGAAGATTTGCGGGAAATCCTCAAAAACAACACGCGCTACCTGAGTGTTGATGCGCCTATTGGTGGCGAGGATGAGGAAGGTACCATGTTGGACCTCATCAAAAGTGGCGATGACAACGAGCCTGATTTTGAGTTGATGGATGTGTCGCTGCGCCAGCACATCAAGGAAGCGCTCTCCGTTATCTCTGAGCGCGAGGCGCTTATCGTGTCCTGTTATTACGGTCTGAATGGCGAAACACCGTTCACCCTCGAAGAGATAGGGTCAAAGTTTGACCTGACCCGGGAGCGGGTTCGTCAGATCAAGGAGCGGGCTATTCGGCGCCTGCGCCGCGCCACGGCCAGCAAAGAGCTGCGCAATTATCTTTGAGCTTTGCGGTTGCCATATGCAACCTCCCCCTTCGACCTGAAGTTGCCGGCACACGCCTGAAGCGGTTGATGCAGCGCGCTTTCCGGCAACGGTGCTCCCGCCAATCCCGCACGAGATTCCCTATCTTTGCGGCTTTCCGTTATGGCCCATTTGGTTGCTCCGTCTATTCTTTCTGCTGATTTTGGCCACCTGGCCAGAGATGTCCAAATGCTGCACCGCAGCCAGGCAGATTGGTTTCACATTGACGTGATGGACGGGGTTTTTGTGCCCAACATCAGTTTTGGCCTGCCCATTGTAGAAGTTGTGGCCAGGGAGTCGTCCAAATTCAAGGACGTGCACCTGATGACCAGCCTCCCCGAGCGTTTCATCCGGGCGTTTCGGAAAGCAGGGGCAGATGGACTCACTGTTCATGTGGAAGTGGTGACGCATTTGCATCGCTGCATTCAGGAAATCAAAGCGGAGGGGATGCGGGCAGGGGTTGCACTCAATCCAGCTACGCCTGTTTCCGCAGTGGAGGATATTTTACCCGACCTGGATTTAGTGCTCATTATGACGGTGAATCCGGGTTTTGGTGGTCAACATTTTATTCCGCAAAGCCTGGACCGCATTCAGCGGATGCGGCGCCTGATAGACCGAATCAACCCTACTGTGCTCTTGCAGGTGGATGGGGGGATCAAGACCGGCAACGCCCTGGATGTGCTCCGTGCGGGAGCAGATGTTCTGGTATCCGGGAGCGGTGTGTTTTCCAGCCCTGATCCGGCGGCCGAGATTGCCCTGCTCAAGGGGCTGAAGGCAAATAATTTAATGGCCTGACCCCCGTTTAGGAAAGCATGCGCCCTTTTTTACCCTTGTTGTTGATTCTTGCCGGTATTCCTGCACTGTTGCCTGCACAAGCGGTAGCCACTTTTTATGGGCAGGTCCTGGATGAGGAAAAAAAGCCCATCCAAGAGGTGAATGTGGTTTTGCTGGGCGAAGCGGGAATTGGAACCATTACCGACGAGGCTGGCCGGTACAGCATGTCAGTGCCTGCCGGAAAGACCATCACGGTGGTGTTCACGCACGTAAGCTACCAGGAAGATTACAAGAAGGTTTTTTTAGATCCAGACCGCTATTACCGCTACGACCCGGTGTTGATTGAGCGGGCGCTTCAGGAAGTGACTATCCAGGACGACCGCGAGCGGCAAGAGTTCATTCAGACCATTCCGGTAGAATCCATCTCGTACATCCCCGATCCAAGTGGTGACCCAATTGTGGCCGCGCTGAAGCAACTTGGCGCCGGTTCCAACAATGAATTGAGCACGCAGTATGCGGTGCGGGGCGGCAACTACGACGAGAATCTGGTGTATGTCAATGATTTTGAGATTTACCGGCCACTCATTGTGCGCTCCGGCCAACAGGAAGGCTTTCCTTTTCCCAACTACACGCTCACGGATCGCATTGCCTTTTCAGCCGGCGGCTTTGAAGCGCGCTACGGCGACAAACTTTCCAGCGTGTTGGATATCCGCTACAAAAAACCAAAGGAGTTTGCCGCTTCGGTGAGCCTTAGTTTGCTCGGGGGAAATTTTCACGTGGAAGCTGCAAATGCCAAAAAGACCGCTGGCTTTTTGTTGGGTGTCCGGCACAAAAACAACGCTTACCTGCTCAACTCGTTAGAAACTACCGGCGAATACCGGCCTTCATTTACGGATGTTCAAGGGTTGATCCACCTTGACTTGAGTAAAAAACTTGAGTTGGAATTCCTTGGCAACATGTCGCAAAACCGCTTCAATTTCCAACCGCAGGATCGCTCCACGAGCACGGGTCTGGTCAATAACGTGGTGCGCCTGGACGTCTTTTTTGACGGGCAGGAAGTGGACGAATTCCTCACCTCCATGGGTGGCGTTTCCTTGCTGCATAAACCCAACAAAGACTTGGGCCTGAAGTGGATGGCTTCAACCTATCGCGCTCTGGAAGATGAGAATTTCGACATTATTGGCGATTACTTCCTGGGTGAGGTGGAGAGCAACCTGGGGGAAGAAGATTTTGGCCAGGTGGCCTTTGGTCTCGGGGTAGGCACTTTTCAAAACTATGCCCGCAACCGCATTGACTCCTGGGTCAGCAACGTTGGTCACATCGGCTATTTGGACCGGGGAGAGCATTTTGTGGAATGGGGCGGGCGCTTTCAATACGAACGCATCGAAGACCGGATCAACGATTGGACCCGTCTGGACTCTGCCGGATATTCGCTGCCCTACACCGGGGAGCAGGTATTGCTGGACCGCGTGTTGAAAGCAAGCACGGTGTTGCGCTCCACCCGCACCACAGCCTATGTGCAAGATACCTGGACCCCCTATGAAAGCGCGCTTGACTGGAGCCTGACGGCTGGAGTACGGGCCTTGTATTGGGACATGAACAATGAGTTTTTAGTTACTCCGCGGGTTCAGGCTGCCTTTAAGCCCGATTGGGTTCGAAGGGATTCGGTGCCGCGCGACGTGGTCATCAAGGCCGCTGCCGGACTCTATGCACAACCGGCTTACTACCGCGAACTCCGCGACCTGACCTTTGACCTGAACACCGACATCAAGGCGCAGAAAAGCATGCACCTGGTGCTGTCCGGCGACTGGAACTTCCGAGCGTTTGATCGCGACTTCAAATTTGTATCTGAAATTTATTATAAGTATTTATGGGATATTGTTCCCTATGAGCTGGACAATGTGCAGGTTCGCTATTACGGCCAAAACGCTGGGACAGGCTACGTAGCGGGCATTGATTTACGCCTGCACGGCGAGTTGGTGGAGGATGCTGATTCCTGGATCTCTGTTACCATCATGCAGGCCCGGGAAAACATTGACGAGAGCAAGCTCACGGATATTTTCGGCGCAGTAGATGAGAATGGAGAACTGGTGGACCGCGGGCTGACGCCCCGTCCCACGGATCAGCGGATCAATTTTGGCATGTACTTTCAGGACTATGCCCTGGATAACAAGAACTTTAAGGTTCACCTCAACTTTCTTTTTGGCAGCGGGTTGCCCTTTGGACAGCCGGAAAACCTGTTGCTCCGCAACCGCTTTCGCATTCCCCCTTACCGCCGCGTTGACATTGGATTTAGCGCGCTGTTGTTGAAGCAGAAGGACGAGCGCACCAACATGTTCCGGCACTTGGAATCGGTGTGGGCCAGCCTGGAAGTTTTCAACCTGTTGGGCATTTCCAACACGGTGTCATACCTCTGGGTCAAGGACAATGCCGATGTGGTTTACGCCTTTCCTAACTTTTTGACAAGCCGGCTCCTGAACGCCCGGATCATTGTGGACATTTGACGTGCCTCAGGTCACGCCTTGTCTGGCGGAATGGGCCTAATTTCGCCCTTTGAAATCCTGATTTTCTACCCACCGCCGGCGTTTCGTGCGCCTGGAAAATACGCTCGCTCTCCATGCAGGAAACCATCCAAAAGTGCCTGATCGTCGGTTCCGGACCGGCGGGCTATACTGCTGCCATTTACGCAGCCCGCGCTAACCTTCATCCGCTCATGTACACCGGCATGGAACCTGGTGGGCAACTTATGCAAACTACCGATGTAGAGAACTTTCCAGGATATCCAACCGGCATCATGGGCCCGGCCATGATGGAAGAATTCAAGCAACAGGCAGAGCGCGTGGGTACCGAAGTGCGGTTTGGCATGGCTACGGCTGTTGAGTTTTCAGAAGAGGGTCCACATCGGGTTGTCATTGACGGTCAACACACGGAATTGGCGCATACGGTGATCATTGCCACGGGAGCCACCGCCAAGTGGCTGGGGCTGCCCGGCGAAAAGCGCCTTAACGGTCACGGCGTCAGTGCTTGTGCCGTGTGCGACGGTTTCTTTTACCGCGGCATGGACGTTGCTGTCGTGGGCGGTGGGGATACTGCCGCCGAGGAATCGCTGTACCTCAGCAAACTCTGCAAGCATGTGCATGTGCTCGTGCGCCGCGACCAAATGCGGGCCAGTAAAATCATGCAGGAGCGCGTTTTGGGGGCTGCTAACATTACCGTGCATTGGAACACCGAAACCCTGGATGTAGTGGGTGAGGAGGTAGTAGAAGGCGTGCTTATTCGCGATGCGCTTTCCGGCAAAGAAAGCCAGTTGGCTGTGCAGGGTTTCTTTGTAGCGATTGGCCACAAGCCCAACACCGATCTGTTCGTCGATAAGCTGGACATGGACGCCCAGGGCTACCTGATCACTCAGCCCGGCAGCACCAGAACCCGGGTCGCAGGGGTCTTTGCCGCCGGCGATGTACAGGATAAGATTTACCGGCAGGCCGTTACCGCGGCGGGGACCGGTTGCATGGCCGCGCTGGATGCCGAGCGATACCTGGCTGAAAAAGGGATTGCCTGAGCCCGGATCAGCATGCTTCAAAACCAGGCGGTGGATTCTTGCAACCCTTTGGCAAATTGGCGCGTTTCTTGGTACCAAGGGCTTATTGAGCCAATAAAGTTGCTATGGTAAACGTCCCCCTTCGCCCGAAACCTGCTCCGAAACCTGCTTTGTTGTTGCACGCGGCAGCGGTTAAACACGCTGTGGCCGGTCTTTTGCCCCTCTTTGTGCTGATCTTGGGTGTTTCCATAGCAAACGCGCAAAACTGGGTCAAAGCCATCGAAACGCCTGAAGGAGATACCTTGGTTAGATCCGGTTTGTCCTCCGTGACCATTCGCGCGGAAATTCCTTTTGACGATGAGGTGGTCCGCGCGGAATACTACCGCATTGTTACCCTGCGGCGTGATGTGGAGCGGGTCAGGCCGTATGCCGAAGAAGCGGCTGCTTTGCTCCAAAGCCTTAATGCCGATCTGGACGCTTTGGAAGGCAAGCGGGAGCGACAAGCCCTGATTAAAGAACGCGAAGGCCAGATTCAGCTGAAGTTGGAAGCCCGGTTGCAGCAGTTAACCCGACAACAAGGCGAGATCATGGTTAAACTTATTCACCGGGAAACGGACCGCACAGTGCACGAATGGATGCAGACCATCAAGGGCAAAACAGCTGCTTTTTATTGGCAGAACATGGCTAAAACCGGTGGAATCAGCTTAAAGTCCGTCTATGATCCAGCGGGCGTGGATCGTGAAATAGAGCGGATCCTTCGACCAAAACCCTACTAATCCACCGCTGTGGGCAGGCTGAAGGAAGCCATGAAACCCAATTAGGCCGTTTCTTTGCAGTTGTTATGGACAAACCGACTGTTTACTCGTTTACTGTTCGCGATGCGGCAGGCAAAGAGCACTCCTTGAGCGAATACCGAGGCAAGGTTTTGATGATCGTCAACACCGCAACCGAATGCGGCTTTACGCCGCAGCTGGAGGGCTTGGAGACCCTTTACGAAACATACCGCGACCGCGACTTTTTGGTGCTCGGCTTTCCTTCTAACCAGTTTGCGGACCAAGAGCCGCGAAAAGACGGGGAAATTCAAGAGTTCTGCAAGGTCAATTACGGGGTTAATTTCCCGATCTTCCAAAAGATGAAAGTGAAAGGACCAGAGGCTGATCCGCTTTTTCAGTTTCTGAGCGAGCGTGAACAGAATGGCACAGTCAGCTCAAGGCCTCGCTGGAATTTTCACAAATACCTGATTGATCGCGAGGGTCGTGTTGTGGATTTTTTCCTTCCTTTTACTAAACCCGAAGCCAAGCGAGTCCAGAATGCCATTGAAAAGCTGCTGGAAGCGCCCGACCATACCGCTGAAAACCCTGCATGAAACTGGACGTTTTAGCGTTTGGCGCTCACCCTGACGATGTGGAGTTAAGCTGCTCTGGTACGCTGTTGTTGGAGCAAAAGCGCGGGCATAGCGTCGGCATTGTTGACTTGACGCTCGGCGAGTTAGGCACCCGCGGCGACGTGGAGACCCGGCGCGCTGAAGCGGAGAAATCTTCCGTCATATTAGGACTGTCGGTTAGAATCAATCTGGAACTGCCGGACGGATTTATCCAGGCGGATCGTCCCTCCATTTTGGCGGTCATCCGCATTTTGCGGCAGTTCAGGCCCGATGTTGTCTTAGCGCCTGCCCTGGAAGACCGGCATCCGGATCATGGCAGGGCTGGCAATCTGGTTACCGAGGCGTGTTTCCTGGCCGGGTTAGCCCGAATAGAAACCTATTGGCAGCCGGGCGAAGGGCCGCAACAGCCCTGGCGACCGCGGTCGCTGCACCAGTACATTCAGGATCGATTGCTGAAGCCCGATTTTGTTGTGGACATTACTTCCGTCATGGACCAGCGGATGCAAAGCATCCTCGCTTTTGGAACGCAATTCTACGATCCTGCAGCGGAAGCCCCGAATACATACATCAGTTCCCCGGAATTCCTGGAAGGAATCTATTCAAGAGCCCGTGAAATGGGTCGAATGGCTGGGTTTGCCTACGGCGAAGGTTTTACAACCCGCAAAGTTGCCGGGGTAAAGTCAATCCTGGACCTTTTCTGACCGAAAGGTTTGTCAGGCAGGCATTAATTGACGGAAAGCACGCTTGTTCAGCGCAACGTCATAAAATCGCGGGACAAAAAATTGATCGCACTTGGCGTCCAACGGCAAAAAGGCAATCGCTTTTAGCGACGGCGCTCCTTGATACGAGCGGACTTGCCGGAAAGCTTGCGCAGGTAGAAAATTCGCGCGCGACGAACTTTACCCACCTTGTGCACTTCGATTTTCTCGATGTTAGGGGAGTAAAGTGGAAAAATGCGCTCTACGCCTGTGCCGTTGCTGATCTTGCGAACCGTAAAGGTTTGCGTGCGTCCTGCCCCCTTGCGCTGGATGACATCGCCCCGAAAGGGCTGGGTCCGCGATTTGTTGCCTTCAACAATGCGGTAGTAAACCGTTACGTTGTCACCGGCTTTAAATACGGGAATCTGGCGGTCGGTAACCAGGGATTTTTCGAGTTCTTTGATCAGTTCCATGTCGAGCTGTTGATCGGGTAGGCTATAGCCGGGCAAAGGTAACTAAACTTTAGCACCACCACAAGGTTATTCGTCAGGATTGTTTTGAAGCAGTTCGGGGCGGCGTTGTTGGGTTCTAAGCCGGCTTTGGTCCATCCGCCAATGGTCAATTTTGCCGTGATCTCCTGTAAGCAGGACGGGGGGAACCAACCAACCGTTGTAATCAACGGGACGCGTGTAGACAGGTGGGGCCAGGAGATTGTCCTGGAAGGAGTCCGAGAGCGCTGAAGTTTCATCGTTCAACACGCCAGGCAGTAGCCGTCCAATGGCGTCGGTCAGCACAGCAGCCGCTAATTCACCACCTGAAAGGACATAATCGCCAATGCTCACTTCCATGGTAACCAGGTGTTCGCGAACCCGCTCATCCACACCCTTGTAATGCCCGCAGAGCATGACCAGGTTTTTGGTCAAACTCAACCGATTGGCCAGCGGCTGATTGAGCAGCAATCCATCCGGGCTCATGTAAATGACTTCGTCATACTGCCTTTGGCTTCGAAGCACCTTCAAAATGCGGTCAATCGGTTCGATCATCATGACCATACCCGCGCCGCCACCGTAGGCATAATCATCTACTTGACGATGCCTCGTATCCGTGCTGTATTCCCGCAAGTCATGCACCACGACCTCCAGCAAGCCGCGGTCCCGCGCTCGCTTGAGCATGGAATGGTCGAAGGGGCCTTGCAACAGTCCCGGCAGCACGGTGATGATGTCTATGCGCATTGGACTGGGCAGGGTAGAGGCTGATTTGTGCCGGGCTCCCCGGAAGTTTTACAGCGAAAAAAGATTATAAATCAAGCAGCCCATCGGGGATTTCCACCATCAGGTAGCGCTCCTGGTCATGGACGGCAAGAATGTTTTCTTCAGCAAGTGGAATGAAAACCTCCCGGTTTTGAAAGGTCACCACGGCAAGCCATTGACCGGAGTTATCCACAATATCCTCGCAAACCCCAATTTTTGTGCCTTCTGCATCGCGGACTTCATAACCGATCAGGTCATCCCTTCCGTCAGCTTCTTCCGACCATTCTACCTGGTCTTCGCGAATCCAAAGGGTTTTGCCGCAAAGGGATTTGGCTTTCTCCGGGCTGTCCAATTCTTCGAGCCTGACCAAAAGATGGCCATCCTCTAGCGCTCTCCAGGATTGCAGGAACCAGGGAAAATAGCGATCGCCACGCAACTCAAAAAGCACGTCTGGGTTAACAAGCCCCGCGATACCCTCTTCCGGAGCCAGTCTTACATCGCCTTCAAGACCAACTGGTTTGATCAGGACCCCGAGCTTTATTTTCAAAAGTTCTGCCATGGTCAACGGTTAAGCCCAAAGGCGTGCAAGCCTATGTCACAAAAGCGAGGATTTTTCTCAGCTAACAGCCCGGTAAACCTAAACGGAAGGTCCTGATTCAGGCTTCTTCGGTAGGTTCCGCAGCTGGATTTGAGTCAGCTTCGGCCACAGGGCTTTCTTCGGCTGCGGCAGCAGCTGCGGGTGCTTCCGCTTCAACTTTGGCAGCAGCTTCGGCGGCCTCCTGGGCAGCTTTGGCTTCAGCTTCAGCCTGTGCAGCAGCTTTTGCTGCGGCTTCGCGCTCTTCCTTTACTTTCTGGATCTGAGCTTCGCGAGCATTGGCCTGGCTGTTCTTTGCCTTGCGTCCAGCATCTGAAATTTTGCTCTCGTGGTCAACGGTCCATTCCTGGAACAAGCGCTCTGCTTCTTCCATAGCGAAAGCCCCTTTGCTTACGCCGCGAAGCAGGTGCTTCATGTACATGGCCCCTTTGTACTTCAGGATAGCGCGCACCGTTTTGGTGGGCTGAGCTCCTTTGTTGAGCCACTCAATGGATTTGTTGACATCCAGGTCAATTTGGGCGGGAACGTGCACAGGATCATAGGTGCCAATCCGCTCAATGAAACGACCGTCGCGGGGCGAACGGGCATCGGCGACTACGATGTAGTAAAAAGGCCTGCGTTTGCGGCCGTGTCGCTGAAGTCTAAGTTTAGTAGCCATGCGTGAAAACGCGTTTTTAGAGTTAACTATGGCTCCATGAGTCTGTCAAAGACTTTCGGAGCGTAGAATCGGACCACAAAGATAATTCTTTGGACGGGTTTGCCATGCGGAGAAATTAATGTGCGATACGTGAATTTGCGCAGTCACATTTGAACTGTTTTTTCGAATTAAGCATGGCATTTATTATCAATGTATGTTATCACATATGTATGGCACAAGGGTAAATTAATCAATGTTGCGCCGTATAATAGAGGTTAGGCTATTAAGAACGCCGACATTTTTTTTCACGTTGAATCGAAGGTCTATGAGGTGGTTTTTCTTTATGTACTTTGCCCTGTTTGCCCAATTTTACGCTATTTCACAAGCCGCTGCGGTAAACGGTGACTTGCGGCAATGGCATCCTGTTTCTCTGACCTTTGACGGCCCAAACGTCTGCGAAGATGATTCGGAGAACCCGTTTTTGCACTTCGCCATGTTGGTCACTTTCAGCAACGGGACAGCCTCCTACAGCGTTCCGGGGTACTTTGCTGCAGACGGAAGCGCTGCGGAAAGCGGAGCCACTTGTGGCAATAAATGGCGCGTTCATTTCAGCCCGCCAAATCCAGGTACCTGGAACTGGACGGCTGAGTTTTACGAAGGCCCCGGTGTGGTCACTGGAGCGGGCACAGGGTCCGCAGTATTTTTTCACGGCAACTCCGGATCGCTTACCATAGCGCCATCAAATAAGGGTGGCAAGGATTTTAGAGCGCAAGGGCGGTTGGATTATGTGGGAGAGCGCTACCTGCGGTTTGCAGGCAGCAACCGGTATTACATTGCCTCAGGATCGGGCAGCCCGGAGAACTTTTTGGCCTATCAAGGTTTTGACGGAACCACCAATAATGGAGGTCCTGATTACATAAAGGCTTACGCAAACCATGTTCCCGATTGGAATCCTGTTGATCCAACATGGCATGGCAGTGCTGGAAAAGGCATCATTGGTGCCGTTAACTACTTGTCATCGGTTGGCGTCACCAGTCAATACATGTTAACCTTTAATGTAGATGGCGATGGGGACGACGTATGGCCGTTCACGGACCCTTACCATTTCGACCGGATGGATGTATCCAAAATGGATCAGTGGTTGCTGGTCTTTGAACACATGGATCGAAAAGGAATGGTCAAACACTTGCTGCTCCAAGAACAAGAGAACGACCAATTATTGCACGGCGGGGCTATGGGGGCTTCCCGAAAAGTCTATTACCGCGAAATGGTAGCCCGCTTTGGGCACCTCAATGGCCTCATCTGGAACCTGGGCGAAGAAAACACCAATACCCATGCTGAGCGCACAGAACATGCCAGCTACCTGAGGGCGCTGGATGTTTACAACCATCCTATTTTGTCCCACACCTACCCCTGGCAAAAGGAGTTGGTCTATGCGCCATTGCTTGGATTTGAAGATTTTGAAGGTGCGGCGCTCCAGGCATCCGATGGCGATGACGGGCATGATGATACCGAAGAATGGTTGCAGCGGTCTTTTGATGCCGGACGGCAATGGGTTTGCTTTCTTTCTGAGATTGGTCCGGCCACCGATGGCGTTCTGCCGGACAGCGAGGATCCCGAACACAATTCGGTCCGAAGAGAATTCCTTTGGCCCCACTTGATGAACGGTGGTTCAGGCCCGGAGTGGTACTTTGGTTACCTCTACGATCACACGGATATCAACTGTGAGGATTTCAGAAGCCGCGAGAACATGTTTATTCAGACGGCTGTTGCCAAGGCATTTTTTGACAGAGTGCCTGCGGTGCGGCTTCAACCCGACCACGACAGGCTTGACAGAACCGGCGCATACTGCATGACGCTCGAAGGCAAATTCCACCTAGTCTATATTTCAGACGGACTGCCCGTGCAGATTCAACTGGATGATCCGGGTCTTTGGACGCTGGGCTTTTATGACCCGCGACTTGGAGGGCCCATGCAGGCTGTGCGGACCATTGACATTACCTCAACGGGATTTTACCTGATCGATAGCTTGCCGGATAGCCAGGATTGGGTCGTTGGCCTAATCCGACGGGGAACAGCACTCAAGGAGTTTTCGCTGGAATTTGAAGAAGTTGCCCCCGTTGAAGGCCAGGCATTGAGCCAGGCATTTCCCAACCCTTCCTCGGACGAAATACGTTTGGAATGGGCCCATCCACGAGTTGGCATGGAAAGCCTGGTGAGGATTGCGGATGCTTCAGGCCGGGTGGTTTTGCGCCAAACAACCCAAGACAGCGCGTTAACCGTGGCTATATCAGATTGGCCGGAAGGTTTGTATTACTACCAAATCCTGCAAGAAGGAACTCCTGCTTTTTCGGGCACTTTTGTTCGATCAAGTCCCTAGAAATCAACAAATTGTAGCAAGTAGCTTAAACTGAAAAAACAAGTTAAAGCCAACGGATTAACGCCTGCCTTTGATCGCATTCAGGGCACTCATTCCTTTGCCGGCGGCACTCATCTTGTTCATGCTTTTCATCATCTTGCGCATTTCTTCAAATTGCTTGATGAACTGATTCACCGCCTGGATATCGTGCCCACTGCCTTTGGCGATCCGCTGGCGACGGCTGCTGTTGATCAGGTCCGGATTGGCTCGCTCTTCGGGCGTCATGCTTTGGATCATGCTCTCGATCCGCTTAAAATGCGACTCGTCAATGTCTAAATCCTTGAGTTGCTTTCCAACTCCGGGAATCATGCTGAGCAGGTCTTTGACATTGCCCATTTTGCGCACTTGGGCCAATTGACTCAAAAAGTCATCAAAGTCGAATTGGTTTTTGCGCATTTTGCGCTGGAGCTTCTGCGCTTCGACTTCATCGTATTGCTCCTGCGCTTTTTCCACCAGGCTGACGATGTCGCCCATGCCCAAGATGCGCCGGGCCATCCGGTCCGGGTGGAAAACATCCAGCGTATCGGTCTTTTCGCCCCGGCTGACAAACTTGATCGGTTTTTCCACCACCGAACGAATGGTCAGCGCGGCACCACCGCGGGTATCGCCGTCCAACTTGGTCAGCACAACTCCGTCAAAATTCAGCCGATCATTGAACGCTTTGGCAGTGTTCACCGCATCCTGGCCGGTCATGGAATCCACCACAAACAGGGTTTCCTGCGGCTTGATCGCCGCTTTTACCGCGGCAATTTCCACCATCATGGCCTCGTCAACAGCCAGGCGGCCAGCCGTATCCACAATGACCACGTTGTACCCGTTGCTTTTGGCATAGGCCACCGCATTGCTGGCAATTTGCACCGGTTGGTTGTTGCCCGGCTCGGAATACACCGTCACCCCAATTTGCTCGCCCAACACCTTGAGCTGGTCGATGGCGGCCGGGCGATAGACGTCACAGGCCACTAACAGCGGCTGCCTGCCGTTTTTGCTCTTAACCCAATAGGCAAACTTGGCTGAAAACGTGGTTTTACCAGAGCCCTGAAGACCGGCAATCAGCACCACCGCTGGCGTGCCCTTGATGTTGACCTCTTCGGCCTGGCCACCCATGAGCTCAGTCAGCTCATCGGAGACAATTTTGATCATCAACTGGCCCGGTGTAACCGAAGTCAATACTTCCTGACCGAGCGCCTTGTCCTTGATTCTGTCTGTAAGATCCTTGGCAATCTTGTAGTTCACGTCCGCATCCACGAGAGCGCGGCGGATCTCTTTGACCGTCGTAGCGATGTTGAGCTCCGTAATGGCGCCCTGACCCTTAAGGTTCTTGAACGACCGTTCCAGCCGTTCCTGCAGATTTTCGAACATGGGGCAAAAATAGGCTATACCGGCCAAGGCCTGGAGCCTGAATGCCGCCTATTCTGCCGAATTTTCTGCATGAATTTTAGGGCGAAGGGCTTAATTGCCCAGGTACGACTTCAGCAACTTGCTGCGGCTGTTGGCCCTGAGCTTGTTGATGGCCTTGTCCTTGATCTGGCGGACGCGTTCGCGGGTCAGGTGAAAGCGATCGCCGATGTCTTCAAGCGACATGCACTGGTCGATGCCGATGCCGAAGTAGAGCACGATGACGTCGCGCTGGCGCTCGGTGAGGGTGCCTAAGGAGCGCTCCACCTCTTTGGACAAGCTGGCACTGTAAGCCAGGTTGTTGTCCGTGCGGTTGTCGTCGTTGGTCAGCACGTCCAGCAGCGAGTTGTCTTCTCCGTCTTCAAACGGGGCATCAACGGAGATGTGGCGGGCGGCCACGCCCATAGTCGTGCGCACCTCTTCCTGGCCCAGGTCCAGGGCATCGGCGAGTTCATCCGCGCTGGGCTCTCGCTCAAACTTCTGTTCCAGTTCGGAAAAGGCGCGGTTGATCTTGTTGAGCGACCCTACCTTGTTCAGGGGCAGGCGCACAATTCGACTCTGCTCGGCCAAGCTCTGGAGGATGCTTTGGCGGATCCACCATACCGCGTAGGAGATGAATTTAAAGCCCCGGGTTTCGTCGAAGCGCTGTGCGGCTTTGATCAGGCCCAGGTTGCCTTCGTTGATTAGATCGCTCAGCGAAAGACCTTGATTCTGGTATTGTTTGGCTACCGACACCACAAAGCGCAAGTTGGCTTTGGTGAGTCTTTCCAGGGCTGCCTGGTCGCCTTCTTTAATGCGCCGGGCCAGTTGCACCTCATCATCTGCTGAGAGGAGCTCCACTTTGCCAATCTCCTGGAGGTACTTTTCCAGCGATTGGCTTTCCCGGTTGGTAATGGACTTTGTAATTTTTAGTTGCCGCATGTTGTTGGTTCTTTGCCTGATTCGTGAAGTTTGGCCGCATACCGCTGGCCGATCTAAGTAAAAGTAAACCCTGCTGAACGCATTTTCAACGTTTTTTTCACGAAGTAACCTATCCTTAACCCTTGGTTACAAATGGTTTATGCAAAGGATACATAACCTTAACACAGAACGGGCATTACGTGTTTTGTTTCCTC
This sequence comes from Bacteroidota bacterium, assembly GCA_016124275.1. Taxonomy (GTDB): domain Bacteria; phylum Bacteroidota; class Bacteroidia; order Chitinophagales; family BACL12; genus WGOA01. The sequence goes on along the minus strand of WGOA01000038.1, from coordinate 7,586 downwards.
AAGAATTATACTATACTTGCAGGCGAACAGCAAATAGCCCTCTTTAATCCCTATCCCATGTCGAATTCCAAGCCCTTCAAGCTGGAATATATTATCAAGAGTTCCCCTACGATCCTTTACAGCTTCCTCACCACCCCGGCCGGACTCAGTCAATGGTTCGCCGATTCGGTTGACATCAACGGCGATATTTACACCTTCGTCTGGAATGGGGTTTCTGAAGAGGCTGAATTGCTTGAGGACATTGAAAATGAATTGGTGCGTTTCCGCTGGGAATACGCCGATGAACACGAGTATTTCGAATTCAGCATTGAGCTTTCGGAGGTTACAGGAGACACCATCCTGTACATCACGGATTTTGCAGAAGAATCTGACCGCCGGGATCAGGAGATTCTCTGGGACAGCCAGATTGCCAACCTGAAAAAGCGGCTCGGGGGCGCTTAAGATTGATCCGGGCCGATAATGCCCTACCGCCGCTGCCCAGACGTATTTTTGGCTTTTGCAGCCTCTGCTTGCCCGATGAATAAACTTGACCGGTACATTCTGGCCTCTTTTGCCGGCCCTTTTGTGCTGACGTTCTTTATAACACTCTTCATTCTGTTGATGCAATTCCTCTGGAAGTACATCGACGATTTGGTCGGCAAAGGGCTGGATTGGTATGTCGTGGGCGAATTGATGTTTTACGCGTCGGCCACCATGGTTCCGCTGGCTTTGCCGCTCGCTGTGCTGTTGGCTTCGCTGATGACTTTTGGCAATTTGGGCGAGCGTTTTGAGTTGGCTGCGCTTAAGTCATCGGGCATTTCGATGTTCCGTTTCATGCGAAGTGCCATTTTGCTTTCTGCGGTCATTTCGCTCGGGGCCTATGGCTTTTCGAACTACGTAATGCCCAAGGCCTCGCTGAAATTCTGGACCCGGCTCATTGATATTACCCAGAAAAAGCCCGCCCTGAACATCAAGCCCAATGTCTTTTACCACGACATTGACCAGTATTCCATCCTGGTGCTGCGCAAAGACGACGACAACATCTACGTGCACGACGTGACCATCTACGACAAGACGGGCAACGGCAGCGCAGACAATTTGCTCATTGCGGAGAAAGCGCAGATGTACGCCGATCAGGATGACAATGCGCTGGTCATGCGGCTGTTTAATGGCAAGCAATACCAGCACCTGAAAGCAACGGGCGAGCCTGGCGCAAGCGGCCAGGAGTACATGCGCATGGAGTTTGGCCAGTGGGAAAAAGCGTTGGATCTCAGCGGGTTGGAGTTGGGCAGTTCCAATGAGGAAACCTACCAGAACCACTACCGGATGCTGACGCAGCAACAATTGTCGCAGGCTACGGATTCTATTCGGCGGCAAACACTGCGCCGTTTTGGAACGCTGGCGCCGGTCATTGGCAGCTATTTCTGGTTTGAGCGGAACGCCAAGGGCTTTGCTTCGCTGGAACCCGTAGAAGGCGCCGGCGTGCTCGACTCTATTCCCGCGCGGCATAAACCTGGAGCGGTGAGCCGTGCCCTGGTGTCTGCCCGAAACGTCAACAGTTTTTTGCGGCAAATACAAGACAATACGCGCTATGCCGAAGAGCGCATTCGCCAACACCGCATAGAATGGCACCGGAAAATGAGCCTGTCTGCTGCCTGCTTTGTGTTTTTGTTTGTTGGTGCACCGCTAGGTGCCATTATTCGAAAAGGCGGGTTTGGGATGCCTGTTATCACCTCGGTACTTATATTTGTAATATTCTACGTATTATACATTACGGGCGAAAAGTTTGCCGACCAGGGCGTCTGGGGTACGGCCTTTGGGATGTGGTTTTCCAATCTGACGATTTTTCCTTTCAGTTTATGGCTTACGCGGAAAGCCATGAACGACAGCCCGTTGCTCAACGCAGAGGCCTGGCGCGAAGTCGTGGGGCGTTTGCGCCGTAAACGAGTGAAACCTGCACCATGACCTTCCAGCAAAAACTAACCATACTGCTGCAGCGCGGCTGGGGCTTTTTACTGCCCCTGTCTGTATTTGCGCTGTTTGGCGGTATTCTTTTGAGCCTGATTGAGCGCGGTGATGTGGTGCTGCTGGTGAACGGCTGGCATCAGCCCACAGCAGACCTTTTCTTCCGCTACGCCACCTGGCTGGGGGACGGACTGTTTTGGCTTGTGGCCTTTGTCTTGTTGACCCTTTGGCGGTGGCGCTATGGGCTTCAGGCTGCTGCAGCAGGCTTTTTTTCCGCCTTGCTCGTGCAGGGTTTGAAGAACGTTTTCCGCATGGAGCGGCCCAGCCGAGTGCTGGCCGAGTACGACCTGGCCTTTGTACAGGGTGTGGATGTCTATGGGTTTATGAGTTTTCCCAGTGGACACACCGGGGCCGCCTTTACCGGGTTCTTTCTGTTGGCTGTTTGGTCAGGAAAGCCCTGGGCAGGCTTTTGCTGCTTTGTCCTGGCGGCAATTGCGGGATTTTCGCGCATTTACCTGGTGCAGCACTTCTTTCTTGATGTTTATGCCGGCGCGTTGCTCGGCGTGTGCATGGCCAGCGCGGTGCTTTTGTTGTGGCGCGGAAAGCACGCGCTGCTTGCATCAAAAGGGCCGGTCAAATAGCCTGCTTCGGCTTAATGTCGGCGTAAATAGCAAAGCGCGCCAGGCCTTTTCGCTGCAAAAAATGGCGCACAGAAACGCCTAAAACCCCTAAGCCGTAGGTTACGCTGCGCTGAAAATTGATGGAAGATGCTTCTTCAAAGTAGCGGGTAGGGCAAGTGATTTCGCCGATGGTGTAGCCCGCATAGATGATTTGGCTGAGCATCTGGTTGTCGAAGACAAAATCGTCTGAATTACCCTCCAGGGGAAGGGCTTCCAGCACTTGCCGCGAGAATGCGCGGTAACCCGTGTGGTATTCCGAAAGCTTTTCGCCCACCAGCCAGTTTTGCACGAGCGTGAGAAGCCTGTTGGCCACGTACTTGTAGCGAGGCATGCCCCCTGCAAGAGCGCCCTTCCCCAGAATACGGCTGCCCAACACCACGGGGTAGAGGTCTGCGGCAATCAGGCTGACCATGGCCGGGATGAGTTTGGGGGTGTACTGGTAGTCAGGATGGAGCATAATGACCACATCGGCACCGAGGTCGAGCGCTTTGCGGTAACAGGATTTCTGGTTGCCCCCATAGCCTTTGTTGCGCTCGTGACGGATGACGTGGCGGATGCCGAGTCTATTGGCTACTTCAACGGTGTCGTCGCGGCTGGCGTCGTCAACCAGCACGACTTCATCAACGAGATCGAAGGGGATTTCGCGGTAGGTGGTCTCCAGCGTTTTGCCTGCGTTATAGGCAGGTAAAACCACGACAACTTTTTTGTGTTGAAACATCGCTCTTAAAAGTGGGGCAAAGCTAAGTGTTCTGGCGTCTGCCTTGAAAAGCGTTGGTTATAGCCATTGCGGGTTAATTTTGGGCCTTCATGAAGATCCTCCAGGTTTGTAAGAAGTTTCCGTGGCCTGCGCGGGACGGTGAATCCATCGCCATTTACAACCTGACCCGGGGATTCGCCCAGGCAGGGCACGAGGTTACGGTGCTGGCCATGAATACGCCAAAGCACCGTTTTGATCCCGGTTTTTTGCCGGATTCGGTGCGGCAGGTGGCGCAATTTTACGCCATTGACGTGGACACGGAGGTGCGGGCGTTGCCGGCGCTTCTCAACTTGTTCACGAATCAATCCTACAACCTGGAGCGCTTTTTTTCGCGCGACTTCAAAGAAGGGTTGCACGGCTTGATTCGGTCCAACAAGTTTGATTTGATTCAACTGGAAGGCTTGTACCTGGGGCCTTACTTCCAGACCATCCGGCTGGCCACCCATGCGCCGGTTGTCATGCGCGCCCACAACGTGGAGTTTGAAATCTGGGAGAAGCTGGCGAAAGGGGAACGCCGCGCCTGGCGACGTTGGTACCTGAATTTACTGGCCAGACGGTTGCGCAAATTCGAGACCAGTTCGCTGGGCGCGTTCTCGGCGCTGGTGCCAATTTCGCCCATAGACGAGAAGCGCTTCCGCCAACTGGGTGCCAATTTGCCGATTCACACCAGCCCTGCAGGCATTCATCCACCTGATTTCGCAGAACCGACGAATGCCCCTTCGCCAAATACATTGGGCTATCTCGGTGCTTTGGATTGGGCGGCAAACCGCGAAGGGCTGGATTGGTTTTTGGACCAGTGCTGGCCTGGGCTGAAAGCGGAACGTCCCGAGTTAAGGTTTTTGATTGCAGGCCGGAATGCGCCATTAAACTGGCCTGGGCGAACCTTTCCTGGCGTGGAGTTTTTGGGCGAAGTAGAGCACGCGGCTGCCTTCTTAAATTCGGTGGAAGTGGTGGTATTGCCGCTGCTCAGCGGAAGTGGGATGCGCATAAAGTTGCTCGAGGCATTGGCCTTGGGCAAGCCTGTGGTGGCTACAAGCCAAGCGGCGGAGGGCGTGGATCTTGTCTCCGGCACGCACGGGGTTTTAGCCGATAGTGCTGCTTTGTTTAACCAGGCCATTTTGCACTTTTTGCGCCAACCGGATGAGGCGCGCCGGCAGGGTAGGGAGGGCCAGCGAATGGTCCGGGAAGTTTATGATCAGGAGAAAATCGTATACAAGTTACTCGACTTTTACAACCAGCAGTTTTTTGTCTGATGGCTGCCTGGATTTTTTGGATGGCTGCCGGGTTGCTGGTGTACAGCTATGTCGTTTATCCCTTGATGTTAGCTTGGTTAACGAAACTTCGTCGCGCTGCTGCGCCAGCCCCTTCCCCCGTTACATGGCCCAAGGTGTCTATTCTTATGGCTGCTTACAACGAGGAGCGTGTTTTGCCTGCAAAGCTGGATTCGATTTTTGCGATGGACTACCCGCGCGAAAAGTTGGAATTGGTGGTGGGTTCGGACGGCTCCATGGATGGTACTGATGCCTTGTTGGAGCAAGCCGTGGCAGCGGGTTTACCTGTCCGTTTTTTGCGGCTAGAGGGAAGAAATGGCAAAGCATCGGTGCTCAATGCCCTTCGCGACCTTCCCGATTTAGGCGAAGTCTTGCTTTTAACGGATGCTAATGTGCTGTTTGACGAGAAGCTGTTGCAAGCCCTCATTCCGCGATTGCAGCAGGAGCGCGTAGGGATTGTCAGCGCTTTTGTTTTGCACCTGGAGTTGGACCACGGAGGGATTGCCGTGCAAGAAAGCCAATACATTACCCGCGAAAACACCATCAAGCATCAGGAAGGGGAGCTATGGGGCGCCATGATGGGTGCTTTTGGCGCTTGTTATGCCATTCGCCGTGAGTTGTTTCCCCGGCTGCCTTCCAATTTTTTGATGGAAGATTTCTACGTGACGATGCACGTGCTCCAGAAAGGGTTTCAGGCTGTTTCTGAGCCATCTGCCCGCAGTTTTGAAGACTTGCCAGGATCCATGCAACAAGAGTTTCGGAGGAAGGTGCGCATTTCAACGGGCAACTTTCAGAACCTGGTGGCGTGGAAGGGCGTGTTGTGGCCACCTTCTGCGGTCAGTTTCACGTTCCTCTCGCATAAAATTATCCGGTGGATGGGCCCCTTCCTTTTGTTGGCGTGCTGGTTGGCTTCTGGTCTTTTAGCGCTTCAAGGAGGACTGTACCTTGGATTGTTCTTCTTGCAATCGCTGTTGATGCTTGGTTCGCTGCTGGACCAAGGCCTAAGCATGCTGCACATTCGCGTGGGAGCCTTGCGCTTAATCGGGTATTTTTACACCATGAACCTTGCGCTGCTTGTGGGGTTCTTTAAGTATCTGCAGGGCGTTCAAAATTCCGCTTGGCAACCTACCGCTAGAAATTCCTCCAATGTCTGAGATTAAGCTACACTCCATCGAAGAGGCTATTGCCGATATACAAGCTGGCAAATTGGTCATTGTGGTGGACGATGAAAACCGGGAAAACGAAGGAGACTTTATCACTGCTGCACGAAACGTGACGCCAGAAATCATCAATTTCATGGCTACCCACGGCCGGGGATTGATCTGTGCCCCCCTCATTGAAGACCGCGCAGAGGAGCTTCGTTTGCCCTTGATGGTCTCTGAAAACACGGCGTTGCACAGCACACCCTTCACCGTCTCCGTCGATTTAATCGGTCATGGTTGCAGCACGGGTATTTCTGCCACAGACCGCGCATTGACGGTGCAAGCCTTGATCAACCCCGAAATGACTGCAGAAGATTTTGGCCGCCCTGGTCATATTTTCCCGCTGCGGGCCCGCCGGGGCGGTGTTTTGCGCCGTACTGGCCATACCGAAGCGACCATAGACCTGGCTCGGTTAGCGGGCTTTGAGCCAGCCGGAGTGCTTGTGGAGATCATGAACGAAGACGGCACCATGGCCCGCCTGCCGGACTTGCTCAAAATCGCAGAGCGATTCGACCTAAAAATCATCAGTATCGATGATTTAGTGGCTTATCGCCTTGAAAAAGAGTCGCTTATAAAGAAGGAGGTTTCCTTAAATATGCCAACCAAGTTTGGCGATTTTCAATTGCACGCCTATACCCAAGTCACTACGGGTGAAATCCATATGGCTTTGGCAAAAGGAACCTGGGAGGAAGGGGAGCCCGTTTTAGTGCGGGTCCATTCTTCATGTGCAACCGGTGATATCCTCGGGTCCTTGCGCTGCGACTGCGGGGATCAATTGCAAAAAGCGCTTGAGCGCATCGAAAAAGAAGGGAAGGGCGTGTTGCTCTATATGCAACAAGAGGGCAGGGGAATCGGGCTTTTGAGCAAACTGCAAGCCTACAAACTTCAGGAAGAAGGCAAAGACACTGTAGAAGCCAATCTGGAGCTGGGTTTTGCCATGGACCAGCGCGACTATGGAATTGGTGCCCAAATATTGAGGGACTTGAATATCAGCAAGTTACGCTTGATGACGAACAATCCTAAAAAGCGAATTGGCTTGATCGGCTACGGCTTGGAGATCGTTGAAAATATACCTATTGAAGTGGTCCCAAACCCTTTCAACCAAGTCTATCTCCAAACCAAGCGAGACAAAATGGGCCACGAAATCCTGAAAATCGAGAAATAAAACTGAGTAGGGATTTTGTACCCGTGGTTGCCTTGGTCAACCTATACGAGTAACTATAGCCTAAGGGATCCTTCTAACTGACCTAGGCTACCATCTTACCTTGGCCCTGCTTATCCTTTCGGGCTGCAGCCACTTGTGTAGCCAGGCCATTCTTCAAAAAATCGGCAAGGAAGAACACATCAATGTCGGTAGGGATGCCTGACACATCCGCACCATCGGCCACCACCAATATTTTCTTGCTCACCCTTGTTCCGTCGTGCTCAAGACGGCCTGCAATATCACGCAGCTGAATCACATGCTCTTCACGAATTCTTTTATCCGTAACGATCTCAACAACAACACGTTCTGTGCTGCCTTGATGCTCCCTTTGCAAAACAAAATCGTGCAAATAGCTCACCCAATTGAAACGATTATAGACTTTCCAGCCCTCAGATTCGGGATACTGGCGGGAAACTCCCTTTTTGAACATCGGAAACAAGTCCACCTTAGTCATTTTGCCGTCAGAAGTCAATGTACCTACCATATTGCCGAAGTTTTAGGTCCTTAGTTGGATTGTGATGGCAAGAT
>WGOA01000012.1 GCA_016124275.1 Bacteroidota bacterium | reverse complement strand
CTTGTTTTGGTCAGAAGGCTTGTCATCAATGGCGCCGCTGTACAACAAACGGTACCTGCCTTTCTGCGCAGCATCGCTCACCAGAACAAAAGCCTCCGGCGTTTTACTGGCTCCATATCGCCGCGCCACCGCCTGGGTTTCATCGTATAAATACGGGAAATTAAATCCAGCGGTATCTGCGCGGTCCTTCATGTCTTCCAAGCTTTCGCCAAACTTCCGATCCGCTTTGTTCGCGTTGATGGCCAGCAGCGGATAACCCTTCTCCGCGTACTTGCGGGTCATCCAAACCAGCCGCTGTTGGTAGTCGCCGGCGCAGGGGCAGTTGTTGCAGGTGAACACCACAATAAAGCCTTTGGCATCCGGGTAGTCGCTCAGCGAAACAAATCTTCCGTCAATGTTCTGAAGCCGAAAGTCCTGCACGGACTCGCCAAGTTTGTAGGGGCGTATGGCATTGGCGCTGTCCACCAGTGCCGTTGTTTCGGTGGAAGGGCTACCCGGTATCGGCAACTTCTCCGGGGCACTTCCGGCCGTGTAGACATTCTGTGCCGGGTTCTGTGCCGAAAGACCGATGCTCAACAGCAAACCAACAACAGGGGAAATGGTGGCGAGGGTGAAACGCATGGATAGGATATGCCTGTCAGGGAAGTACCCGACTGCAATCCCTAAAATTACACCCTTAAAGACACAAACGCCACCCCTGCGAAGCAATTCCGGAGGCGCGCCTTAGTCAGCGTGTAACGAAAGGCCAAAGGGCCATCGCCCGCTCTGCCATAGCGGTAATGGTCAGCGAAGGATTAACACCCACGTTTGCAGGGACAGCTGCGCCATCCAGGACATACAGGCCCGAATAGCCGTGTACCTCGTGCTGCGCATCGACGACGCCCTGACCCCTGCAGGCACCAATCGCCGCCCCCCCCAACAAATGCGCCGTGACAGAGAGGTTGCCCACACTTTCCGGAAGGGCATTGAAGGCGAGACCATCTATGGCGCGCGCAAAGTGGCGGGTGGCCTGGTTGGCGGTCGCCAGATACGAAGGCGGTGCGGCGCTGCCGGCAGCGGGTTGACTGACCAGGGCCTTGCGTCCTCCGGTCCAAACAGAGCGGCCCAGCGCAAACGACAATCGATTGTCTTCTTGCTGCATGGTGGTGAGCAGGGAGGTGCGCTGCTGCCACCCCAGACCGGGCCGGAGCCGCAGCAACTGCCAGGCGTGAAGCGGAAGGCGTGCGAGCGTTTTCAAGGCGCGGGGGAAGGGCTGAGGCCCATCCGTCAGCGGTCCTGCGTAAGCCCGCATAAAACCGTAACTCGGCGGAATGCGGTTCTGGGTAATGTGCGTTTTTTGGTCCGGGTGAAAATGCGATGAAATAGCTGGCCCATGCAAAAGATCCGTGTTTCGGTCGCGGGCCAGGACACCCGTGATGGCCTCGCTGTTGGTGCGCACGTTTTGGCCCAGACAGGGCGAGAGCGCTGGCAGGGTCTCGTGCTGGTCGCGGGAGCGGAGCAACAGGGCGGTGGTTCCGAGCACGCCTGCCGCAAGCACCACCTTGCTGGCGCGCAAAACAGGGTGACGCTTGCCGCTGAGCGGATCGCTGCTGGATAACGCAAAGCCCCCGCCACTGAGCGGTTCCAGCCGATCCACACGGTGCAGCGGTTTTATGCTGGCTCCAAGGGCCTCGGCCAGGTAGAGGTAGTTGCGATCCAGGGTGTTTTTGGCGTCATGAGGACACCCGGCCAGGCAGGCTCCACACAATCGGCAGCCTTCGCGTTCCGGGCCCCTTCCCCCGAAAAATGGATCGGCAACACGCTGTCGGGGCTGGCCAAAATAGATGCCCAATGGCGCTGGTGCAAAACTGCTCTCGGCCCCCATGGCACGTGCAGTTTGGCGCAGGGCTTCATCCTGGATATGGCTGGATGGGCAATCGGTGCGGCCCAGCATGCGCGCCGCGGTCTGGTAGTGGGGAGCCAATTCGGCTTGCCAGTCTACCCCGGTTCCTTTCCAGGCAGGATCGCAATAGAACCCGGAACCGGGTTCCAGCAATACCGCCGCATAAACCAGGCTTCCTCCCCCCACCCCCACCCCCCCAACAGCGGTGAGGTGACGGAAAAAGCGCTGCACAAAGAAGCCCTTCATGCCCAAACCAGGCATCCAAAACAAGTGCCGCCAATGTTGGTGGGCAAGGGCAATTTCGGAGGGCCCGATCCGTCGGCCTTGTTCCAATACCACAACACGGTAACCCTTCTCCCGAAGGCGCAGTGCGGCTACGGAGCCCCCGAATCCACTGCCCACGATCACTACGTCAGTGTCAAACACGGGAGGCACTATGGGGCTCGTGCAAAGCTTTTGGATGCTGCAGTAAAAACGGCAAGGGTATTCGCAAGGCTGGGGATCCTTCCAGATAAGTCATTCCCAACCAGGTGTCCTGGTTCCAGTCCCGAAGCTCGTCTACAACCCGGTACTAGGGCCAGCGCGCATCGGGCATGTAGCGGATTTGGAGGACGGGCTTCCCATCCAATGTAGAAGCCTGTTGCGACCACTGAAAAGCCAAAGCAGGTCGAATGCCTTTTCGCCCCTTGAGCAAGTTGATGCCTTCGCCTCCAGCCAGAAAGCGCTTCCCCGTCCAGCCAGGAAGGCCAAACAGTGCGAGACCGGGAGGCGCAACGCTGCGCAACCAAAGCGGACCAGCAACCTGGGCTGCATAATCAGCTTCTCTGGGCTGGGCAGTTGGCAGGGTCTTGAACAGTTCCCGGAAATGAGCGAGACTGCCATGGGTCTTTTTCAGCTTTTCCATTTGCTTGTTCAAGATAATCAGCCTGCGTCAGCTTTGCCAAAAAACGAAGGCTTCCCTTGTGGGGAAGCCTTCGGTGAAAGCACGTGAAACGAATGCCTTAATCAATAACCCGTATTCTGTTGCAGGTTAGGATTAGCAATAATGTCTGAAGCGGGAATGGGGTACAAATTGAGGTAGTTGGGTATGGAAGCGCCTTCAGGTGCACCTCCTTTAAAGGCCCAAACGTACTCATCGCCGGTAAAGCGGCCAAAGCGAATGAGGTCTGTGCGGCGGCCGATTTCCCAGTACAATTCGCGGCAGCGTTCAGCCAGGATGAAATCCAGATCAATGGAGGCAACGTTTCCGGACGCATCGCCATAGGCGCGCTCGCGAAGTTCATTGACATAGTTTACGCCAAGACCTACATCGCCTCCGCCGCGAATAGCTGCTTCAGCATACATCAGGTAGGCATCAGCCAGCCGGTAGAGTGGGAAGTCCGTATCCACAAAGTCTCCAACGGGATCCACGCCGGGATTTCCGTCCCGGTCTACATTCTTGAACTTAGCGACGGCGTACCCATCGGTGAACTCTGCAATATCATCAATGTTTCGGCTCTGGCCTTCTTTTACAAAAAGGTAACGGCCATCGCCTACAGAGTCAGTAAACTGATCAACGAACTGCGGGGTTGCGCGCAAGCCGCCCCAACCTGAATTCACACCGTAAGGCTCTAAGGGAATAGTACCGCCGATGGAAGCATGCACCAGGTAGGTGGTCCCTCCATAGGTTTTGGTATTGTTTCCGTTGAATGCAACAGGGAAAATGATTTCGTTGCTCTGGTCATTGTCCGTGAGGAACAGGTGCTCGTAGTTGGGCTCCAGGGAGTAAACACCGGCGTCAATGACGCGCTTAGCGTACGTTGCCGCATCAGCGTAACGGTTCTGGCCCACATAAACTTCTGCGTTCAGGTAAAGCTTAGCCAACGTCATCCATACTGCGGCTTTGTCTGCCCGCGCATACTCATGCGTGCCGGGTTCGCGAAGCAAATCAGCTGTGGCCAGCAGTTCACTTTCAACCCAGGCAAACAAGTCGGCTCGGTTGATTTGTTCGGGAAGAAATGCCCCCGGGATGTCGTCTTCGGTCACAAAAGGAACGCTTCCATAGAGATCGAGGGCGTGGTAATAACTCAGGGCACGGAGGAAGCGAACTTCATTGCGCATTTCCCGAATCCGGTCCTGGTCAGCGGCAGAAAAACCGCGCTCATCCATTTTGGCATCCGATGCCTGACGAATGAATTCGTTGCAAAGCGTCAATTGGAAAAAGACCCTGTAATACATGGCCTGGTTCCATTCGTTCAAAGCCGTTATGGTAACCCGGTTCAATTCGGGAATACCCGGATCTTGCTCCCATGCGCAAATGGCTTCGTCGGTAACCAGGGTTTGAAGGTTCCAAAGTACCCGCAAGTAGCTCGAAAAGCCTTCATCAATCCCGGCAATATCTCCGGATCCCGCAGGACCGTCGTTGCCCGTGGTAGCAAGGCCGGCATAGACCTTAGCTAATACATTAATGTAATTGGCCGGATCGGCATAGACGACCTCTGAGTTTAAGCCGTAAGGGGGTTCGAGGTCCAGGTCCTGGAAGCAAGAACCCAGACTCAGGGCGAGACCCAGAAGCCCGGCGTAGAGCGGTGCTGTTCTAAGTTTCATAAGTTGGCTGTTTGGGAGGGAATTAGAGGCGGAGATTCAGGTTAAGGGAAAATACCCGGGGACGGGGATAAATGTTGTTGTCGATACCTCCGGCAACTTCCGGATCGAGACCTGAGTAGCCGGTAATCACAAATGCATTCTGGACAATGGCATTCAGGCTGAGGCCAATGTCGCTATTACCCAGGTTACCGAAGTTATACCCTACAAAGATGTTATCCATCCTGGCATAGGAGGCATTTTCAATGTAGTGGTCAGATAGTAATTCCACTCCTTTGAAGTTGGTCTCATAGTAAGCTGTGCTCAGGTTATTCAGGGTGTTTGGACCAAAAGCACCATCGCGGAAGGAGCGCTGTGACGCTACGTTGTTGTACAGATAGTTGCCAATTTCAGCGCGCATGGTAAACCCAGCGTTCCACTTTTTGACCCTCAGGTTTGCGTACAAGCCTGCAAAAACATCGGGCTGGGGATTCTCCGTCCGGATGCGGTCATCGGCAGTAATGTCGCCGTCGCCATTCTGATCAACATAGCCAAAAATGCCATTGGCTACGTCATTTTCAATGGGGTTGCCATTGTCGTCGTAGAGCTGCTCAAAAGCGTAGAAGGTAAAGGGCGCAAAACCAACGGTGTGAATTTGGATAGTGTTGCCAACCCCACCGGCTACCCCACCTACCAATACTCCTGGATTGTTCGGATCAGGCACCAGGCTCAGGTTGGTAATTTCAGTGACGTTCCAGGTGGCGTTTGCGCCAATTTCCAGGCTAATGTCATCCTTTTCAATGGCCAGGTAGCCCAACATCAATTCGATACCGGTATTCTCCAGACTTCCGACATTGGTCAGGATCTGGTTGGTGAAGTTGGTTCCAGCCGGAACGGGGACGGTGGCCAACAGGTCTTCGGTGACTTTTTTGTAGAAGTCAAGGCTTCCGTAAAAACGGTTGTTGTTGAAGCCGAAATCAAGACCTGCGTTCCAGGAAGTGGTTTCTTCCCACTTGATATTAGCGTCATAGCCATCCGGACGGAGTACCGTATAGAAAACATCGCCAAACTGATAGGCGGCGGTTCCTGTACCCTGTGAGTAGTTTGCGATGTAGGGATAATCGTTAAAAATATCCTGCTGACCGGTTACCCCCCAGCCCAAACGGAGTTTCAGGTTGCTCAGCTTTTGAGAGCCTCTCAGGAAGCTTTCTTCACTGATTCGCCACGCAGCTGCCACCGAAGGAAACAAGCCGTTGCGCGTGTCCGGACTGAAGCGGGAGGAGGCGTCATTCCGAAGGGTAGCGGTAAGCAGGTATCGCTCTTTAAGGGTGTAGTTAAGGCGGCCAAAGAACGAAATGAGGGTATTCTCGGTCTCAAAGGGGAAGGGATCGGCCACGTTGACAGTATCTCCTGCAACATTCACATCCGGGAAGGAAGGGCTGAATGTGAACCAGTTCTGGTAGCTGTAACCAGCTGTTGCATCCACCTTGTGCACACCAAATGTTTTGGCATAGTTGAGGTAGAATTCCAACAATTGGTTGTCTTTTTCTTGCTCATATTGGTTGTTGACACCGCCGCGGTTAAAGTTGGACGCGGCTTCGGAGGGAACAAAAACCGTTCCGTTAGAACGGCTAAAGTCACCCCCAACATTGAGGTTTGCGCGCAGTTCCGGCAGGAAATGGAATTTGTAGTCCAGCGCAACGTTGCCCAGAAAACGGTAAACATTCGACTCGTCTTCGCGCTGATTCAACAAGCCGAGCGGGTTGCGGCCGGCCAATACGTTAGGGAGCCCTCCTGCAGTTAGCCACTCGTAATAGCCGCCGTATAATTCAGAATCAGAATTGACGGTTTGCGTAGGATCAAAACCCACAGCAGCGCCAATCGCCCCCTGATCAGCAAAGAAGTTGTTGGTGTAAGAGAACTTTCCGTTGACGTCAAAAGAAAGATGATCGTCAAAGAACTTTGGGTTCAGGTTAAGCGTGGCTCCGTAACGATCCAAGGCAGAGCGCTTGAGAATGCCATCTTCACTGTAGTATTCTAACCCCAGGCGATACGGAAGATTTTTGAGTCCGCCCGTGAAGGAAATGTCGTTGTTGGTGGCAAATCCCAAGCGATAGATCTCCTTCTGCCAATCCGTACTGGCCTCGCCCAACAAGCCCTTTTGCGTTTCTGTACCAAATTCATTGACGAATGCCCGGTATTGGTCCGCGGTCATCACATCGGTGTACTTGGCAATGGCTGTCACGGCATTGTTGGAACTAAAAGTGACTTGAAAATCACCTCCTGCTTTGCCCTTTTTGGTCGTGATCAGCAGCACGCCGTTTGCAGCACGCGATCCGTAAATTGCTGCGGCGGATGCGTCTTTAAGCAGGGCTATACTCTCAATATCGTCCGGGTTAATCAGGTTTAATGCATTCGCCGAACCTGAAATCCCATCATTGTCCACGGGAACCCCGTCTATAACAATCAAGGGGTCATTGGACGCATTTAGCGAGCTGCCGCCGCGAACGCGAATCCGGCTGCCGGAACCCGGTGCACCGCCATTAGACGTGATTTGCACCCCGGCAACTTTACCGGTAATGAGCTGCTCTGCGGTGTTGACGTTTCCACTGAGGAAGTCTTCGGTGGTAAGTTGCGTGACAGCACCGGTGAGGTCCTTGGTTTGCGTGGTGCCGTACCCGACAACCACTGCTTCATTCAGCAGCAAGACGTTCTCTGCCAGCTCCATATTGACGATGAGGGTCTGACCACCCTCCAGGGTAACTTGCCGGGAGTTTTTAACATAGCCAACATAGGTAAACAAAAGATTGTACGTACCAGCGGGAATATTGCTGACCCGGTAGCTTCCGTCCAGGTCGGTTATGCCCCCTATCGTGGTGCCTTCCAGCAAGACCGTGGCCCCAATGAGCCCTTCTCCACTTTCATCCGTAACTCTTCCCGTAAGGGTAGCCTGTTGTGCCCAAGCCAGGGAAGGCAGGAACATCAGCAGGAGGATCGAAACTAACGTTTTGATTCTCAGGTAATTGTAATTCATTGCAAAGGTTTTGGGCTGAACAGTTCGGGATTGACCCTTTTAATCGATGGAATGTTCTGAGCAATAGAGAGCGGAAGGAATGGCATACTCTTAGTGTCGAAAGTACACATTCGCGCGAGCAAAATTACACCTTTCACTTTGCAGCGGCAAAAGGATTGCAAGCTGGCTTTAAACAGCCCCCCTCGCCTTAGCCCGAAAGGCAGCTAACTTTAACCCCGATGTTGTCCCGCTTGCTTCATTATGGGCTGATTCTACCCCTCTCCCATTTGCCGTTTTGGCTCTTGTACCGCCTATCAGACATGGGGTATTATTTTATTTATTACATACTCAGATACAGGCGGAAGGTGGTCTTTGGCAATTTGCAACGGTCGTTCCCACATTTGGACCCCGCCCAAATCAAACGACTGGCCAAGTTGTATTACCGCCACCTCTGCGACCTGGGCGTGGAAAGCCTCAAGATTTTCAGCATCAGTATAGAAGAAGCCATTGCGCGAAACCGAATCGTAAACCCGGAGGTTGCAGGGCGGTTTTTTGACCAGGGCCGAAGCATCATTTTCTCCGCAGGGCACTACAACAATTGGGAACTCTGTGTGCTGGCATCGGATGCGCAATTGAAACACAAATCAATAGGGGTTTATACGCAAATAAGAAATAAATATTTTGAAAAAGTAATGCGAAAAACGCGCGGTCGCTACGGCATGGAACTGGTGACCAAAAAAGAGATTAAAGCCTTTCACGAAAAGAACCGCCACCGGCTAACGGCCACCATCCTGGCCAACGATCAGGCCCCTTCGCCCTCTACCAAGCGAGCCTACCGGATGATGTTTTTGAATCAGGAAACGGACGTTATGTACGGCACGGAAAAGTTTGCCCGGGAGTACGACTACCCGGTGGTCTTTGCAGCGATCAAAAAAGTGCGAAGGGGTTGGTACGAAACGCACCTGCAGGTGATGGAAGAGCACCCTCGAAACACGCCCTATGGCGATATTACTGAGCGCATGACACACCTGATTGAAGCACAGATTTTGGAAGAACCACAATATTGGCTATGGTCGCACAAGCGTTGGAAAAAAAGAAACTATGCCGTTGACCGCGCGGAGGACCGCTCGCTCGTCGCTCCCTGAAGCGGGTGGTACGTTCAGGGGGTTTGTTGCATTGAAGAGCAGCGCAGAACGGATTGACCTCGGCCCGTTTAATCCTGCAGACAGCGCACCGAAAAGCCGCTTTTCTTGTTGAGGTTGTCCGGGGTAGTACCGGTTCCTGAAAAGTCGAGCCGGCGGTATCGCCCATTGGCTGCGCTAAATTCAGTAGAAGACCAAAAATAACCAGATCCGTTAATGTTAAAATAAGCTCCGGACGAATTGCGAAAACCGCCTGGGAGCCCAGTGAAACCGCTGCTGTTGGTGGCTCCGAAGTTGGGGGGGTACCAGAGGGGCGAGTCCAGCTTCATAGCCCCACCGGAAACAGCGGTACCTCCCAGAAAATCGGTCAGTACGGTCCACTCGGCATCGGTGGGCACGTGCCAGCCGGTTGGACACAGCCCGCGTGGATCCGCTGCAGCATACCAATTGTACAGTTTGCCGTACAGCGCTTCTAAGGCAACGTCTTCGTTGTAAACAGCATTGGCAGGCAAGGTGGTCGCTGCCCATTCTGCCGCCGTCAATGCCGCGGGCAATAGATCGCCATTGCTAAACCGCGTTGTTTTTAAGTTTTCTGCCATCCAGGTTTGCGTGCCAATCTGAACGATGTCGTAAACATTGCCGTCAATATCGGTCACTGAAGTGGACCCTACGCTAAAACTGGTGGTACCCGAATAAGGTGTAAGCCCAAAGGGGCTGGTGGTGCTGCAACCGCACTGAACACGCCAGGTATAGGATCCCGGACTGAGAAACGATATAGGCACAAAAAGTCCGTCTGGCTCAGAACCAAAGATGTTCCGGGTCAACGTTGGCCCGGAAGGAAGGATAACCTGCAAACGACAAGCAACACTTCCAGGAATGCTGTCCCAAGTTAAAAAGGCACCGGAGAGGCTCAAATCAGTTGCCAGGTTGACAGGGGCCAACGCCGAGCTACACCCAACCTGTGCTTTCGCACCTGATGAAAAGGCAGCAAGAACAAACGTGAGCAAAGCAATCCGAAACGTGAAACGGGAAAACATTGAATTGAATTTGGTGAGTTACGACACTTGAAAAGTAGGCCGCACGCCAATCAAAACAAAGCTCTAATCGATGCCCTTAGGATTTAAGACCGCTCACGGTCATCCTCCAGCCTGGAAAAATCCTACTGATTCCATTTAACGCTTGTTGTTTCCAGCCAGAGGCCGGAATGGCCAGCGGGGGAAGGGCTGCTTTGTCCCGAGCGACCGCGCTCGTGCTGGCGGCTTTTACACTTGCCCCAGCGGTAGAAGAACCCGGATCGGCTGCTGGAGGAGGAGCCGGCTTTCCCACGTTGCGACCTTGCAGTATGCTGACTAAAAATTGCGGATAATAACGACTGAGCTGCACTTCGCGAAAACCCTCGCGTTCCAATTCGCGAACCAGAACCTCAGGGGTAAAATGATTGAGGTGCCGCGGCAAATCATGACTCAGGCGGCGTCGCTCGGGATTGCCGAGCATATCAAAAGAGGTCAGGTTGGGAACTTCCGCCACAAACACGCCGCCTTGGCGAAGCAATTCGCGGCTGCGCTTCATGACGTAGTGAGGATCGGGGACGTGCTCAAGCGTCTGGTACATACAAACCACATCATATGGACCCGTTCCGGTAAAATCTTCTAAGGTGCCTTGGTGAATGTTGAGGCCCAGGTGATTCCGGCCAATGGCCACGGCATCCGCCGAAATTTCCACGCCCTCTACTTCCCAGCCGCGATCCTTGAGGGTCTGCAAAAAGAAGCCCCGCGCGCAGCCCAGTTCCAGAACTTTGCCTCTTGCGCTGACCCGGCGTTCTACGTCCTCAATGCGGTTATGATAACCCTCGCCTGACTCCATGCGAATGCTGCCATCGGGGTTGTAAAACTTGAGCCGGTGCCGCTCATCGTTGAAATAGCTTTCCTCGTAATACCGGGGAAGGGACGCCATCGTCGGGCGGGGATTCGTATAACAGAAGCCGCAATTGCTGCACCGCACAATGGTCCACTGCCCTTCGCGAACGTGAACGCTGCTTTGCTTGCTCTGACAAAATGAACAACAAATGGTTTCGGTATCGGCCAGAGTCGTTTGGGCAGCAACAGGATCCATGGGCCGAAAATAAGGTTTAACGGCTATACCTTTCCTTTGATCCCGGCAAACGCCCCCCTACCCATCCTTTAAACACCGCACCGAGAACCCGTTGTTGTCGTTGCCCACCGAGCGGGTTACCGATTCTTTGTCGTAGTCTAAGCCCCGGTAAAACCAGGTGAGCGTAGTATTGGGTGTGCTGGTCCACCAATAGCCGAAGAATTGGAGCCATTGGTAATCGCCGGGCGCACCGCGGTAACCTCCAGGCAGACCGCCAAAGCCGCTGGCGTTGGTGGCCCCGAGGTTCTGGGCTATCCAGGGACCCGTTCCGAGGGCGATGTTCCCCGGAACTTTCATGCTATTTCCGGCAATGGCTTCACCGCCGAGTCCATCCGTCAGCACGGTCCACTCAGCATCGGTCGGGACATGCCAGCCTACCGGACAAATCCCGCGGGCATCTGCAATGGAAAATGCGTTGTACAACCTGCCGTACTGGGCCACATTGACGGGATCATTGTTATAGACCGTCATGGCCCCGGCAGCCGTGCTGCTCCAGGCTGCATCAGAAAGGCCGGTTGGAATCGCATCGCCGTCTCTGTACTGTGTAGTCCGGAGGTTATCGGCCATCCAACATTGGCCGCCAATACTTACGGTGGCGTAAACATTGCCCTCCACATCGCTGACACTGGCCGGACAGGTTGAGGCACCGCTAACCACAAAGTTGGCGGGCGCAGAAATGGGCGTCAGGTCGAAGGGTGTCGTCGCGCTACACGCCGCCTGAACGCGCCATTGGTAGGTTCCGGGTTCGAGCAGCGCCTCTGCGACCGTAATCCGGTCGCGTTCAAACCCAAGCAAACGCCGGTTGATGTTGCTGCCTCCCGGCGAAATGGCCTGCACCTGTACACCGGCGCTCCCGGGAACAGCATCCCAACGCAATTGCACCCCGGTTCCGGGAAGCACCGTGGAGGTGAGGTTGATCGGGGGACTTGTGGGATCGCAGATTTGGGCGCTGAGAGGTAGGGTTTGGGTCTGGAGGGTCAAAACAACAAGGGCAGCGGGTAGGATTAGGGTGCGCATAGGCCGAAACTATGGAGTTGGAAATGTTGGACTGCTAGCTGCCAAGCAAAAAATGAGCCAAATTTCGACCCGTAAAAAAACCGCAGAGGTGGCTTAATCGTTAACCACCAGTACTCGGTAATCTGCTAAAGCTCCGGCTCGCCACTGAACGGTATAAACCCCCTCTGTAAACTTTGGGATGGGAATCGCTGTACCGTTATGAACGTCTTCTATAGTTTGCTGCCAGACCAGACGCCCGTGCGCATCCGCGACACTTACCTGCACAAGGCCATGCACAGCATTGTTCCATTGAAGCGTAACGAAATCTGTGGAAGGATTTGGAAACAATTGCCATTGGCTAAGCAAGGGTGGCGCCTCTATACCGGAAACAACTGGTGCATCCCCCAAATAGAATTCCCGTTCATAAGTAACTCCATTAAACGAAGCCCGGAATAGGTATCGCCCCAGAGCATCAGTGCTTGTTGTGGGCTGAACCCAATAAAGCCATGCTGCTGAATAATTGTCCCAAGGACTAATAAAATCCCAATTGTTCATCAAGCTTCCGTCAGGGCGTTCAATCTCTACCTGAATGAGGGCTCCGTTTAGAAAATCTTTAGCCCATAACATTAAATAAATATCATCGCCCGGGTCAAACTCCAATTGTTCATTGCTGACTTCCGGACTAGGACAATTCTCAATGGGCAGCGCCCCATGCACGCTGATGCGATTGATTTGAGGCTCCCAGTACGCTGCCTGATCATTCCACCACGTATCTGGATTCAACAGATTGCAGCTTCCGGTATAGGGATCAACAACCTGGTCCTCTTTATCAAATACCTGAAAATGAAGATGGGGAATGTTGGAACTGCCAGAACTGCCAGCCGTACCGAGGTACTCTCCTGTTTCGACAAAATCGCCGAGATTTTTAGGAGTAACTGAACCCGATTTGAAATGCAGGTACCAGGAAATGGAGCTGTCAGCGTGCAAGAGGTAAATCGCATTCCACAGAATACTCCCGTTGATTTCGCAATTGCGATCTGCATATCCGTCAACTTTTCGAACAATTACGCCCGGTGCACCTGCGACAATTTCCATGACTTGTTCATCCATACGCTGCCAGGCGTATGGCCAGAGGATGTAGTCAGAGCCCTGGTGGTTGCCGCTTGACCAATCGTAGGTGCGTGTACCGCAGTTGTAATCGCTTAATGTCGAAGGGGCCAGATTGTGATCGACAAAATTGGTCACGGCAAAGTAGCCCGGGTCAGCAAACTCTGCTTTATGCCGGATAGGCAAGTCAAAAGAGATATGGAGGGTACCTCTGGTCAGCCCGCTTGATTCGCGTAATGCTTGAAATTGATCCGTATGAGAAGCTATCCATGCATTGGCTTCCTGCCTGATTTGAGGAATCATTTCTGCCACTTGTTCATCGGAAATACATGGTCCGGAATAGCCGTACAAATCGGTCCACGAACCTCCGTGAACTTGCGGTTGGTTTTGGGCGTGCAATCCTCCGAGATGAACGCCGAGAAGAAGAAAAAAAGCTAAAGTAAATTTCGTTCTCAAAATCAAAATAAATGTGTGTTAATTATATTATTTTTTTAAAAGCGCACAGTATCCCTGAACACGCTCATAAAAAAAATTAAGCGCTAATCCTGTAAGCATCGAACAGAATACCCTTCGCGTTTTAAAAAATCGAAACGAGAAGTAGCATTCGTGGCGTACTGCAGGTCCTGGTGGTATAACCCGTCCGGATATGCGGCGCTGCCCACCGTGAGCGTTGACCAAAACGGATCGCTTAGTTCCGACAAAATGGAATCACCGTTTTGATAATGCCTTGTTTTTAAAGTTTCCTGCATCCAACACTGCGTGCCAATGGCCACAACCGGATAGATGTTTCCATCAACATCCATTACCGTAGCCGGGCAGGTAATAGGAGCCGCGACAGTGAAGGTATCCAGCACTGAAATCGGTGTAACAGCATACGGGGGAACGGGGCTGCATGCTGCTTGCACCTGCCAGGTGTAATCGCCGGGGGCCAGCAGAGCTTCTGGAACCAAAAACTGGCTGCGCTCAAACCCAACGATACGACGGGAGACAGCAGCCCCAGAAGGCGCAGTAGCGCGAATTTGTAAGCCAAAACTTCCCTCAACAGCTTCCCACTGCAGCAGAGCACCTGTGCCAGCCGTAAACGCAGAAGTGAGGTTTTGCGACGGATTGGCCGGATTGCAAGGCTGGGCATTGACCCGGAAGGAGGCCATGAAAGCCAATCCGGAGAAAAGGATCAGGGAAACAGCGCGCATAACGTTTATTTAGGGTATAGATCGATCTGGCAACACAAAGTTGCCAAGGCTTTGGACATTTCCAACAATTCATTAAAATTCATTCAAAAGGGCACGCCTAAAACAGCCGACCATACGCTTGCCAAAAAAATTAGTGCCCGCAAACGGTTGGGCTTAGAACAGAAAAACCCCCGTCTTTTCAGACGAGGGCCTCTTCGTAGCGCCGGCAGGACTCGAACCTGCGACCTCCGGGTTATGAGCCCGACGAGCTACCAACTGCTCTACAGCGCGATGTGGAGTGCAAAGGTAGTACTTTAAATCAGAAGTTGAACAAAGGCGACTAAAAAATAACGCAAAAGGTGTGCGGCTGGTGACTGGCAAAGCCGCTGCTACTGGATGTACAGCACTCCAACAGAATTGGCCGGGACGCTGCCGTCGGCGCGGTTAACCTGGACGGTTTCCGGCTCTCCCAGAATGTCGTCGCTCTGGAGAAAGTGCACTTCGCCCGAAAAAGGAAGCTTGAACGGCGCCGAAGACCGGTTGTAATACACGATGGCCTGGCCGTTTACGCCTTGCACACGCAGCCACTGCGTTTCGATGTTGTCGCCCTTGCCCACTTCCAGGATGGGGCGTCCGTCCATGACGGTGAACAGCCGGTAGGCCCGGCCTTCAGGCGACAAGCCTACCGTGTTGCCTTCGTAATAGATGAGCCCACCCATTTTCTCCGCGTAGAGGTTCTGGAAGGTAACCAGCTCCACGACGTTTTCGCGGTAGGCCGCGTTGATTTGTCCCATGGCAATCAGCGTTTTAGCCACATCGTAACAGGCCGCCATGGAGTATCCGGCACCGGCGCCCGACTTGCGCAGGGCCCATTCGGTGAGCAGAATTTTGGCATTGGGATAAAGCGATCGGTAGAAATCCACTTCGGTTTCTTTGAGCTCACTGTAGTAGTTGCGCGAAAGTGGGTAGCTCAGTTTGCGGCTCAGGTCGTCGTTGCGCTCCTGCATTTCCTTGCCTTCAATGTCCCATTGGCTGTAGCGGTGCCTGCTGATGCCCGCTCCCGCTAAAAGGCCGCGCCGCACACGATCCGAGCCGATTTCGTTGAAGATGCGGTCCGACAGTGCTTTCTTCTGACCCAGGTTGGCTTTGTCGCCCATGGTTTCCGGATCCAGCATGTCGGGGAAAGCGTAAGCGGGCGGCGGACCCACGTAAGCGAGCGGGAGCTTGCGGGTCTGGGCAAAATCTTCCAACTCCCTGACCCAATCCCAATAGAGGGCAAAGGCCTTCTCAACGCGGGTGCGGGCGTCGTAGCGGGCCGTGCCAGGGTCGCGCGCTGCCAATTGCTCCTGCCAGGCCTTGAGATCGGACGGGCTGTTCATTTCATTGCCCGCTTCCAGCCAGAGCACGCGGGCGCCAGCGGCTTCTGCGTCATCCAGGAAAGCTGCCAATTCAGAAAAAGGCATGTAGGGGTTGGCTACCACCACCAAGTCTTTGGCAGGGCTGGCCTGCACCATGTTGAGCCAGTCGCGGTAGTGGTTGTTGGATTCAGGGGAACGTTTCTGACCGGCTTTTTGGGCTTCGCTAACAGCGGGGTAGTCTGCAGCCGCCCGGGTCCAGCCGTGGCCGGCGTATGCGGGGTCGAGAGCGGGATCACCGTAGCGGCTGAAGGTGGAGCCTGAGCCGCTAATGCCCCGGGTCATGGTAATGCCTAATTCAGCAAGCGCCGGGTATTCGTAAAAGTACTTGCCACCCACCAGCCGCTTTTTCATAAAGACTCCCTGCACGTTTGCGCCCATGCGGGGGGCCAGGGCCAGGCCTTCTCCGGTGCTGGTGCGGGCCTGTTCGGTGGAAGGGCTTGCGCTGCTTTTGGCGGCACTTGACGGGTTGCAGGACGGCATCGCCAGCACGGCGAAGAAGAACATCGCCAGCGCGGCGAGGGTATGGGTGAGTGGTAGGCGTTTCATGAGAATCAGGTTCGGTGCAACTTCAAAGGTACCACTGCCGGGGTCGCCGTACCTTTGTGGCATGGAGCAAGATGCCCTTTCGCCTGAAAAGCACGCGGAACAAACCGCTGAAGAAGCTGTGGAACAAGCACCAAACGACGCCGCTGCGCCTGCTGACCAGCCCAACCAAGAGGGACCGAAGCACTACGCAGGGTTCATCAACATCATCGGGAGGCCCAACGTGGGCAAAAGCACGTTGACCAACGCGCTGGTTGGAGAAAAGCTGAGCGTCATTACGCCCAAAGCGCAAACCACGCGGCACCGCATTTTCGGGCTCGTTAATGGGGACGATTACCAAATGGTGTTCTCTGACACGCCAGGCATCATTCATGAGCCCATGTACAAGTTGCAGAAGCAAATGAACGAATATGTTCATTCCAGTTTTCTGGATGCGGACGTCATGCTGTTGGTGACCGAGCCGGGCGAAAGTTTCGCAGACGATGATCCTACCCTGGAGCGGCTGGGCAGGATGGAGATTCCGCTGATGGTGCTCATTAACAAGGCGGACAAAGGCGATCCGGAACAACTCAAAGCGTTGCACGACCAATGGCAGGGGCAGTTTCCCCGAGCAGAGGTGCGGATCATTGCGGCCAAAACCGGCGAGGGTGTGGCAGCGCTGAAGGAAAAACTGCGCAGCATGCTGCCCGAACACCCCCCCTACTTTGACAAGGACACCTGGACGGACCGGCCCGAGCGTTTTTTTGTTACGGAGATTGTGCGGGAGAAAATTCTGTTGAATTACAAGCAGGAAATCCCCTATTCGGTTGAAGTGGCGGTAGAAACGTTTCAGGAAACCGAGGCCATCATTCGCATCCGGACGCTGATTTTTGCCAACCGGCAGAGCCAGAAGGCCATTTTGATTGGCCGCGAAGGGCAGGCGCTCAAGCGGGTGGGCATGGCGGCACGACAGGATTTGGAGACGTTTTTTGGCAAACAGGTGCACCTGGAGCTGTTTGTCAAGGTTCGCGAAGGCTGGCGCGACAAAGAGGCCGATCTGCGCAGTTTCGGCTACGACGGGTAAGCCGCAACCCGGAATGCCCCATTTCGACCTACCTTTGCAGGCCAGTGCGCAACCGGATAGGACCCCTATTGTTGTACCATGCCCCAGTTTACCGTAGCTATTGTAGGAAGACCCAACGTGGGTAAATCCACGTTGTTCAACCGCCTGCTCGGTCAAAAGCAGGCTATTGTGGATGACGTCAGCGGCGTTACCCGCGACCGGCAATACGGCCTGGCCGAGTGGAACGGGCGGATCTTTAACCTTATTGACACCGGCGGTTTCGTGCCGCGTTCGGATGATGTGTTTGAAGCCGCTATCCGCGAACAGGTCCAGATTGCCATTGACGAGAGCCAGGTGGTGTTGTTCATGGTAGATGTGACCACGGGCATGACCGACCTGGACGCCGAAATGCTGGAACTGCTTCGCCGTTCGCCCAAAAACGTGATCGTGGTGGTGAACAAAGTGGACAACCACCAGCGTTTGCTCGATGCCTCGGAGTTTTACGCCATGGGCATTTCGTCCATGCATTTTCTGTCGTCCATTTCCGGATCGGGTTCGGGCGAATTGCTGGACGAAATCGTGCAACTGTTGCCGCCGGAAGACTCCGCAGATGGCACGGAAAACCTGCCGCGCTTTGCCATCATCGGCCAACCAAACGTAGGAAAATCTACGTTAGTGAACGCCCTGCTCGGGCAGGAACGCAACATTGTCACCCCGATTGCCGGCACCACGCGCGACGCTATTCACACGCGTTATCAGCTGTTCGGAAAAGACTTTTTGCTCATTGACACGGCGGGCTTGCGCAAGAAAGCCAAAGTGCATGAAAACCTGGAATTCTACTCGGTCATCCGCGCCATCAAAGCCATTGACGAGTCGGATGTGTGCATCCTGCTCGTGGACGCACAGGTAGGCATGGAAGCTCAGGACGTCACCATCTTTGGCATGGCGGAGCGCAAGCGAAAAGGGGTGGTTATTCTTGTCAACAAAT
Source organism: Bacteroidota bacterium (assembly GCA_016124275.1). Classification (GTDB taxonomy): domain Bacteria; phylum Bacteroidota; class Bacteroidia; order Chitinophagales; family BACL12; genus WGOA01. Next base: position 10,854 of record WGOA01000012.1, on the reverse strand, counting down.
GGGATGCGGTAGAGAAAGATGCCAACACCCACCTGGATTACCAGGCGCGGATCCAAAAGAAGATTGCGCCCTTCACCGATGTGCCGATTTTGTTTGTATCGGCCCAGGAAAAGCAGCGCATATTTCAAGCTATGGAAGAGGCTATTGCGGTTGCCGAACGCCGGAGAACGCGCATTTCCACCTCCAAACTCAACGACTGGCTGCAGGAAACTGTTGGCAAACACCACCCGCCATCGGTCAAAGGGAAGTATATTCGCATTAAGTACATGACGCAGTTGCCGGGCCACACACCGTCCTTCGCCCTGTTTTGCAACCACCCGGATGACGTGGCGGATTCGTACCGCAACTACCTGGAAAATCAATTGCGCGAAGCTTTCCCGTTGCGCGGTGTTCCCATTCGCCTCCATTTCCGCCAGAAATGATTCGGGCCAAAGAAATCAGGCCAAAGGAATCGGGCCAAAAGGAATCAGGCGAACGGAACCTGTTCTCCGAGCAACATTAACTCCGCTATTAAGTCCCTAACTACCATGAAAAAGCAACCATTTTCCACGCTGAACACCTTCTTTTTTGCCCTCACCTTGTGTGCGGTCTTTGCGTTCACTGGCTGTGCCGGTAAAACCGAAGAAGCGGCTGAAGAAGATACCCTGACCGAAGTGCCGGCTGATGCCGCAGATGCCATGGAAGATGGCACGACCAGCACATTTGGCGAAGAGCTCAGCGACAAAGAAGTAGAAGACGCGCTGCTCGGCGACGACGAGGAGAAGAAGTGAGATTCGCCTGATTATTTGATCAGGTTGCGGGCTTCGCCGCTTCGCAACAAGTCGTATGCCTTCTGAAAATCGGGGTCAATGCCGTGGAAGACCGGATAGAAACCCTCATTTTTCCATGCCTGGCGGGCCACCTGTGCTTTGATGGCCGTTTCTATCCAGGGCCGGATGCGTGTGCGTTGCGCTGCATCGGGCAATAAATTGCTTGCGGCAACACGGTTGACGAAGCGATCCCACTGTTCCGGGCTGATGGCATAATCCTGTTGGTACGCTGACACGGAAGCATAGGCCTGTATGCGCGCCTGGTCACGGCCGTAAAGGTCATAGGCAAAACGCTGCAACTGGCCGGAATTGTAAAGCCGGTAAAAGGCTTTGCGATCTTCGGTGGTATCCAACGGGATGACATAGTTGGGAAGAATGCCGTAATCCGGTTTAGAAGCTTCGCCAGCGCCCCCTTCCTGGCCTATTGCCTCCAGACGCTCCTCGTATTCTTCGTAATAGGCATCCACTCCATTGTCGTAAGGGCGCTGGATGCAGCGTCCATTGGGGGTGTAATAACGGGCCACCGTTAACCGGATGGCGGAACTGTCGTTGAGGCTGAAAATCTCCTGCACCAGGCCTTTGCCAAACGAACGGCGTCCAACAACAGCGGCTCGTTTGTGGTCCTGGAGTGCACCGGCTACAATTTCACTGGCTGAGGCGGAGCCTTCATCAATGAGCAGAACAATATCGCCCTGTTCAAAACGGCCCTGGTTGCCGCTCATAAATTCTTCGCGTCGGGCAGTTTTTCCTTCCGTGTACACGATCATTTTCTTGCCGGCCAGGAGTTCATCCGTCAGCCGGGTAGCGGCAATCAGGTAACCGCCGGGATTGCCGCGAAGGTCAAGGATAAGGCTTTTCATGCCCTGCCCCTTCAGTTTATCCAACGCTGCACCAAATTCTTCGACGGTGGTGGCACTGAAACGGTTAAGCTTTAGATAACCAATCCGCTCGTCCACCATGTATGCTACGTCAAGGCTGTACAGCGGGATTTGGTCGCGAACGATTTTAAACGGGAGAAGCTCTTTGTCGCCGTTGCGCCGCACGGCAATTTTAACCGTGGTTCCTTTGGGGCCGCGGAGTAAGTTGCGCACTTGGTCTTCGCTGATGCCTACCCCGGCAACAACGCTGTCGCCTACTTCAACAATCCGATCGCCGGAGCGAATGCCCAGCGACTCAGAAGGACCACCACTAATCGGGGAAACCACCAGAATGGTGTCCCGAATGATGTTAAATTCTATGCCAATACCCTCGAAATTGCCCTGCAAGCTCTCGGTTTCCGATTGGAGGTTGATTGCCGGGATGTAGCCGGAATGAGGATCGAGGCGCTTGAAAATGTCTTCAATGACCTCGTCCCGGTCCAGGTATTCCTTAACCAGGCTTCGCATGAGCGCATCGGTGTTGAGGGTGTCAACGTAGTTGTAGTCGATGTAGCCCAGGATTTCCTCCAGGCGGCTGCCTTCGGCTGTCGCAAAAAGGGCAGGTTTGCCGGTCGAGGCCGGGCTCAGTCGCAAACCGATGGTAACCCCGATGAGGAGCACCAACACGAACAAAAAAGGCAGGAGCGTCCGAAAGGATAGGTTCACAGGAAATTCGCTTGGGGGAGAAGGCGGCCAGTTGGCGTCTGAAATTCAGACAAAGAGCAAAGTTAGCAATGAATATTGGGTCGGAAAGGCTGTCCGGTCCAACCTTGCCCGTGTTACCTTCGCGACATGAAAGCTTATCAAGCCAACCTTTTAAATGCCATTGTCCTAATCCTTGTTGGACTTTGGGGGTATTTATCAGAAGCCACAGCAGACCGCTCCCCTACGGCGCTGATTCCGGTGGCCTTTGGGGTTATTCTCCTGGCCATGACCAGCGGGGTCCGCAAAGAAAATAAGGTCATCGCCCATGTTGCGGTCACCCTGACCTTGTTGGTATTGGTCATGCTGGCCGCCATGCCGCTTCCCGCAAGGATCGCAGCGGGCGATCAGATGGGGATCTTCCGGATCATCCTGATGATTTCTGCTTCAACGCACGCCATGATCTGTTTTGTGCAAAGTTTCATTGCCGCGAGAAAGGCGCGACAGTAGCATCCCGGAACGCTATGCGCATCACTGAGCAACCCTCGGAACACCGCCACCTGGAGCAACTCCCGGTTCGCGAGCTTCTGGAGCGCATGAATGCCGAAGATCAAACCGTGCCCGCAGCGGTTGCCAGAGCCCTTCCCCGGATAGAAGCGCTGATTGAAGCCGTGGTGGATCATTTGCTTGCCGGTGGCCGACTTTTTTACCTGGGAGCCGGTACAAGCGGTCGCTTAGGGGTCGTGGATGCCTCGGAATGTCCGCCCACCTTTGGCGTGCCACAGGGGCTTGTGGTTGGCCTTATTGCAGGTGGGGACGCAGCCATCCGAAAAGCGGTTGAGTTTGCCGAAGACGACCTGGATGCCGGTTGGCGGGATTTGCAAGAACACGGCGTATCAGCGGCTGATTTGGTCGTCGGCATTGCTGCCTCAGGCGGCACGCCCTACGTGGTAGGCGCCTTAAAGCACTGCCGGGCAGCGGGCATAAAAACGGGCTGCATCGTTTGCAACCCGGATAGCGCGGTGGCCGCAGCAGCAGATTTTCCGGTTGAGGTGGTAGTGGGTCCGGAGTTTGTTACCGGATCTACAAGGTTAAAAGCGGGAACCGCCCAAAAATTGGTGCTCAACATGGTCAGCACGGCCGCGATGATTCGGCTGGGGCGCGTCAAAGATAACCGGATGGTTGATATGCAATTGAGCAATGAGAAACTCGTGGAACGCGGAACCCGTATGGTTATGGAGGGAACCGGACTGCCCGCTCCTGCTGCTAAGGATTTATTGTTGACATGGGGAAGTGTACGGGAAGCAATCCGACAGTTTGAGCAGGAACAATCATGATTGAAAATTAATAATATTCAAAGTACAGGCATTGCACACCCTTGAACCCTTCTACAATTGGCGTCAATATTATGAGCCGGACGAAGATGCTGCTTCGCCGTTTTACGAAAGTGGCCATTCGCCTACTGGACAAGGAAAGTTAATATACAATTACGTATTGAATCCTGAATGGGAAGATTTTGGCTCCGCTACCCTGTACCTCAAGATCCTGTTTGCAGATTACGACCGTGGGTTTGCTGTGCTGGAAATGATGGGGGAATGGAACGATTGCCTCCACAACGATGTGATGTATTTCAAGCGCGACGTCATTGAACCGTTAGAAGCTGAAGGCATTCGGCACTTTATTCTGATTGGCGAAAATGTTTTGAATTTTCATGCCTCTGACGATTGCTACTACCAGGAGTGGTTTGATGAGACGGTGGAAAATGGCGGATGGATAGCTGCTATCAATTTTCGCGACCATGTCCGGGATGAAATGGAAACTGTGGATATCCCGCAATACTTTTTGATGAATGCACAGGTGATAAACTGGCGAACGTTTACGCCCTGGCAATTCTTTGAGTTGGTGGATCAGGCGGTTACCCGGCGACTTTCTTCAGCGGATTGGAACCAGGAAGTGGATTCTGAATAGCCGTTGTCAGATCGCTACCGGAATCTTTGCCCTGATCCAACATCCAATAATCCGACGAAGGAAAAATAACCCAAAGCGCCACGAAGAACGCAAAGGGCAAAACACCCATTTGCCGCTCCAGCATGGCTTCGCTCATCATGGCCATGCCCAGGAATACGATTGCAGCAATTCGCTCGGGCCTGTTGTTCCTCCAGGAATCAATTCCAATTTGCACCATCGTGATCAACAAGAGCAGCAGACCTGGCAACCCGAGCATCAGCCAGGTTTGGAGGTATTGATTGTGCGCGTTAAAAGCAGCATCCACTCCTGTCTGGAAATGCATTTCCTCATAGGTATCCACTAAATTTTCCCGCACAGAACCAGTTCCGTAACCGGAAAATGGCTCTTGGCGAAGCGTCTGCCAGGCACCTTTCCATATTTCCAGTCGCAGCGAAGCCGTGCCCTCCTGGACCGAAATTTCCTTGGTCTTGGTCATGCTGTACATCCGCTCGCGATTCTGCGGCAGCCCTAAACTGATGGTTACACCCAGCAACAATACCCAGGACAAGGTCCGGGCGAATCGCTGGCGCTGCCCATTGAACCACCAACGCCAAAGAATATACCCTGAGAAGGCCACCAAAAATGCTAGCAATGTGCCTCGGGAGTTTAGCAGAAAGAGGTACACCACCAACGCAGTAAACAAACTCCAGGCAGAGGCCTGAATGCGTTCCGAACGCTTGATTTCGGAGAAAAGCAGCAACACGCCTAAGCCAGCGTAAAAGGTGCTGTATGCCGGATGCAGATTCAACCACGAAACCAATTCGCCATAACTAAATACATCGGGGTTTCCAGTCTGGTAAAATCGCAGGGCGGCGCGAAGCAAACTAAGCAGCATGGCCAACAGGTTACCAGCAAGAAACGCGCGGACAATGCGCCGGTATTGATGCCTGAGCAGACTGCCTTTCGGACGACTAAGCAACATCAACGGAACCAGAAACAGCGACAACTGCACCCGCAAAACATCCCAACCGGAGGCTGGCGCTGTGCTCCAGGCCAGACCAAGCAGGGCCAACCCGTAAAACAACAAAATAGGCAATGCCCGGGATAGGGTTTTTCGCTCTGGTAAACGCTGGGACCAGCGGCCGGCTGACAACCAGGCGCAAAAAGCCAGAAACATGGCCCATGCGCTTGCGCTTGGGTTGATGGGAATAAACAGGGCCACCAACACCAGGGCTGCACTAAAAACGCTGGCGAGAAAATCTGATATTTTTTCCGTGATACTCAAGGATCAGAACGTCTTCTGTGTTTGAGGTACTGCCAAAGAGGCCAGCCAGAGCATGCCTGGAGGAGTGCAAGATTCTGAATGAAAAAGACTTTTCTGCTTGGGCCAAAAAACAAGTGCGCAACATGGTAACTAAGCACCTGAGCAAGAAGCGTTGCCCAAGCCGCACCCGTTATGCCATGGATAGGAATTAGCCAAAGATTTAAGAGCACATTGAGCAATGCTCCGGCTAATACAGAAAGCATAAAATAATATTGTTTATCTTCAGCTATTAACCATTTTTCAGCGGCGTGTCCCATAAACACAAAAAGTGCGGCAGCCACATGGATGGTCAACACAGGGGCTGCCGGAGCATAAGCCGTGCCAAAAATGAGTTGAATGATGCCGTCGGCAAAAGACCAGGTGAGCAGGATAAGGGCGATGGATGTATAAATGAGCAGGTGGTACAGCCTGGTCATGCGCTGATGAAACAAGGGTTTATTGCTTTTTGCAGCGCTGAGAATAGCCGGAAACAGCGAATTGGTCAGGACAAACGGGATGGCATAGGTGGCTGTGGAGAGCCTAACGGCAGCATTGTACCAGCCCACTTCCTTGTTTTCGCCCAAAAACTTGAGCATGACCTGATCAATTTGCATGTAAATGGTAAACAAAATCAAGGAAAACATAAGCGGCCAGGACTTTTTGACCAAACGGATGGCCAACTCGCGGTCAAAACTCCAATCCGAAAAATTCAACCCCTGCCTGTTGTAGGCCAGAACAAGCAGGGAACTGTACACCGCGGCATCCACCAGGACCAGCCACAAAAAAGCCACAACATCCAATCCCTGCAAAATGAACAGGACCTTCAACCCATTGGAAACAAGCAGTGAAACCAAATGGGGAATAGTGCTTTGCCTGCTTTTTACAACGGCCTGAAAATAGTAGATCAGCATCTGAAAACTGCGCAGCACAATGGCAGAGGAGGCCAACACAACAGCCAGTCTTGTTTCCGGATCCGGCAAAAAGAACAACAACCCCAATGCTATCAGGCTGTAAGCAACCCCGGTTCCGATGAGGCGGATTCCCATAGCCGTGCCAAGAACAGTGTCCCGTTGCAAGGGATCCTTTACGATTTCCCGGACGATGATCTGCCCTAAGCCGAGATTGGCCAAGGGGGCGAACAGCGTGGCAAAACTCAGGGCAAAAGCATAGCCACCATACCGGTCAGGGCCCAAATAGCGCGAAAGCCAGGCACCCACAACCAATCCCAGGAGGATTTGAGCGCCCCGCCCGGTCATGAGCCAGGAAGTATTCACCAGATAGCGCTGGAAACCAGATTCGGCACCGGCTAACCTGGAAAGGCTGTCGAGCAGTTTCGCCACGGGCGCGAAATTAAGACATCTGCCACGAAGGGCGCAGTTTGCCTTGAATATGAAGCAGTTATGTGAAAAAGTCTGCTCCGTTACCCGCTACTTTTGGCGGGGGTAGGCAGGCCGGGTTTCGTAAATCCGCTCGATGATCTCCACTACCTTGAGCCCTTCCAGGGCATTGGTGGTGGCGATTCCGCCATCCTCCAGCGTGTCGACCACATTTTGGAAAATGAAACCGTGGTTGGCCGCGCTGCCTTTATAAGGTCCGTAGTCATTTGGGGGGTTTGCCGGCGGTAACTCCGGCATGGCGTAGTCCTGGACATGGCACCACTCTACTTTTTCCATGTATTGGCCGCCTACCTTGATGGAGCCCTTCGAACCAATAATGGTCATGGAACTCTCCAGGTTGCTGTCCCAAACGGACGTGGAGTAATTGATGGACCCGAGGCCGCCATTGCGAAACGCAAAATTGACTTGCCCGGAATCTTCAAAATCGGTGTTGTGGTGGTGGTTGAAGTTGTGAAAACGGGCGCGGATATCCGTTATATCGCCAAAGAGCCAATACATAATATCCACAAAATGACTAAATTGCGTAAACAGTGGTCCTCCATCTAATGCAAGGCTGCCTTTCCAATCGGAAATCTTGTAATAGCGGTCATCGCGGTTCCAGTAGCAGTTGATGTGCACCATGTAAACCTGGCCTAAAACGCCGCTAGTAACCACGTCTTTGAGCCAAACGGAAGGCGGGCTGTAGCGGTTCTGCATGACACAAAACACCTGGCGGGACACTTGAAGCGCTTTGAAAATGACTGCCTCGCAATCGGCCTTGGTCAGCCCCATAGGTTTTTCGCACACCACGTGTTTGCGGTGTTCCAGGGCTAAAAGACTGTGCGAAGCGTGCAATCCGTTGGGCGTACAAACGCTGACTACATGGATCTCCTCCCCTTTTGCCTGGAGCATGGCCGCAGCATCCTCAAAGAGCGGAACTCCATGTTGCTCGCGCGAATGGGCTTCCAATTCCGGCTTAACATCGCAAACCGCTACCAGGCGACAACGGCTGTGGCTGCGAATCATTTCGGCATGGCGCTTGCCAATATGCCCATACCCAATGACCGCAAAATTGATCAGATCACTCCCCATAAATTGCCTTGCGTGTTGATTGGAAGACAGTCCTAAACGATGACCAGCAAAAAAGTCTGTTGCTGAAAACAGTCCGTTGATTTGGCAACCGGACAGGCTCAGTTCCGCTCGACAATGAAAAACGGGTTCAACAGGTTCTCTTTGTTGTAGCGCAAATCCTGATTTTGGCCATAGACGCGCACCGATGCCCCGGCCTCTAAAGCAATAGCGTGGCCGGCCCCTGTGTCCCATTCCATGGTTGGACCAAGGCGCGGGTAAACATCCGCGATGCCTTCTGCAACGAGGCAAAGTTTTAAAGAACTGCCAGCTGCCACAAAATCCACTTCGCGGTACTGCGCCTGCTTTTCATTCAAGTAGGCATCAAATTCGGGGGAAGGGTGTGAGCGGCTGCCGATCAACACCAGTTTGTTTGGGTCGGGCTGTTTGACGTTGATCTTTTTGGTAGAACCCGACGCATCTATTTTGTGTGCGCCCCGCCCTTCTACAGAATAATACGTTACGTTTTGAGCAGGCACATAGATGACGCCCAGAACCGGTTTGCCCTGGTGAACAAGCGCGATGTTGACTGTGAACTCGCCGTTGCGTTTGATAAACTCCTTGGTGCCGTCGAGGGGATCAATGAGCCAAAACCAATCCCAACCGGCGCGGTCCGCATAGGGCACCTCTTTGTTCTCTTCAGAAATGATGGGGATAGCCGGATAAGCAGCCTGCAGGCCTGCGATGATCACGGTATTGGACTCGCGATCTGCAGCGGTCAATGGCGATTTATCGGCCTTGTCTTCTACGCCAAAATCGGTGTCATAGATGCGCATAATGGCCTTGCCGGCATCTTGCGCAATGGAGATAATCTCCTGAATATCAATTTTATCGAGCATACTATTCAGAATTGAGCAACAAAGTTAAACATTCCTTCAGACTGTCCTCCCAGCGCGGGATAGGCAGCCCAAAGCGTTCTTGAATTCGGCTCGTGTCCAGGACGGACCACGCAGGTCGGCGAGCCGGGGTTGGGTATTCAGCGGTTTGGATGGGATTGACCACACAGGGCAAACCAGCTCCGGCCATGACGGCACTGGCCAACCCATGCCAGGTCGTCGTGCCTGCATTGGCATAGTGGTAGATGCCAAAGTCCTCGCCAGTAAGCTCCTGTTCCAGAAAAACCATCAGTGCACCCGCTAAATCGCGGGCCCAGGTTGGGCTGCCATGCTGGTCGCTGACCACACCCAACGCTGGCCGCTCTGCGCCTAAACGCAGCATGGTTTTGACGAAGTTGCTGCCCCATTGCGAGTACAGCCAGGAAGTGCGCACCACGATAGCGCGCGAACAGGCATGCAAGACCCGGCTTTCCCCTTCGGCCTTGGTTTGCCCATACACACTGAGCGGAGAAACCGGGCTGTTGGTGCCATAAGGTTTATTCGCTTTCCCGTCAAACACGAAATCCGTGCTGATGTGGAGCATCAGCGCACCGAAGGCTTCACAGGCCTCCGCCAGGTATTGCGGACCTTCCACATTGATGCGGGTAGCGAGATCGGATTCTGTTTCTGCTTTATCCACAGCGGTGTATGCCGCAGCATTGATGCAGGCCCGAATGGGGTACTCCTCAAAAAGGACGCGTACCGCCTTGGCTGAAGTAATGTCCAGCTCGGGCAAATCCGTAAAAAGCGTTGTCTGTGGGGAAAGGAGCCTGCGAAGCTCGAGCCCCAGTTGCCCATTTGCTCCGGTCACCAGGACCATTCCCCCGGAAGAAAAAGGCTTGTTGCGTCCGGGGTCAGGAAGTCTGCGATCCTGCGTCATGGTACTCAAAATTAAATTCAGCATCCGCAAAGGACGGAAGCGAGGCATCGCGGTCTGAAATGAGCAGTTTTTCGGCGGGCAATTGCCAGTTGATGCCCAACACGGGATCATCGAACCGAATGCCGCGCTCGCTGTCTTTGTGGTAGAGGGCAGAGCATTTATAGAAAAACTCTGCGCTCTCGCTGAGCACAACAAAACCGTGCGCAAAACCCGCCGGAACCAGCAATTGCCGTTTATTCTGAGCGGATAACAATTCACCGTGCCACTGGCCAAACGTGGGCGACCCACGCCGCAGATCAAGGGCCACATCCAGCACTTCACCGCTGATTACCCGCACCAGTTTGTCTTGGGCGAAGGGGTTTAACTGGTAGTGCAGCCCCCGCAATACGCCCTGACCGGAACGGCTTTGGTTGTCCTGGACAAATTCAAGGGAAATGCCCGCGTCTGAAAACAAACCCTTGTTGTAACTCTCGTAGAAATAACCGCGCTTGTCTTCAAAAACGCGGGGCTCAAATACGAGCAAATCGGGGATATGAGTTTTTACAAAAGGCATAGTTGCGTGCTTTCCTGGATCGGATTCATGGATGAAGGGCAAGCGCTGACGGCTATGGGACAAAACTGGAGGCAAGACCCGGATTGAGCAATCGCCCGCTGTCCAGCAATTTGTGGAACCAGCGATCGGTGCGCAGCTGCTCCAAATCGCGAGCCTGCGATACGCGGTGCACATCGGTTCCCGCAAAGTGTACGAGCCGGGCGTCCACAAGTTCCCTGGCCAAATTTCGGGCGAAAGGGCCGTGTTGCCCGGTCAGCGATCCTAAGTTGAGCTGCAAAAGCACGCCTTGCTCGGTCATCTCGTGAAAAGGCGTGAGTTTGCTGTCCTCCCCAAAATAGGGATAGCGTTCAGGATGGGCCAAAACGGGTTGGTATCCGTGGGTTTGGATTTGAAAGATAGCGGTTTGCAAGTTGGACGGACGGTT
>WGOA01000039.1 GCA_016124275.1 Bacteroidota bacterium | reverse complement strand
TGCTCAACCAAGCGTCAAATGAAGCGCCCCATGCTCGTCACGTCGCACGCCTTTGACTTTTCCTATGCCGGAAAAAGTGACCACCCATCCCTTGTTTTCCAACAAGAACAAGGCATCGCGCAAGCCCATACCGCGCACGTCAGGCAAAGCCCTGTCCGCAAACTCCAGCGACTGGACAGCGGGAATCGCTCCTGCTCCGCTGCTCTGCACAGCTGCCCATTCGCTGCTCGCCGACCAGAGGACAGGCCATTCAAGGTTGTTGTAGACTTCGCGCAAATCGGGCTGGTATCCTTTGGCTTTGGGGGCCTCGCGCAGCTTATCTTCTGCGTTAACAGGCTGGTGCCCTCCAAGCTGGGACGAATGCACGCGGTCTGCAATGGCTTTGAACACAGGACCCGCAACATCCGCTCCGTAATATCCATTACGGCGTGGCGCACTGATGACAACAATGCAGGAGTAGCGCGGCGCTTCTGCAGGAAAATAGCCAGCAAAAGAAGCCTGGTAGATGTCCTGGTGATAACTGACGCGCTCGTTGTTAATAACGGAGGTTCCGGTTTTTCCTGCAGCACTGTAATACGGACTCTTCAGGGTGCGCGCTGTACCGGAATCAACCACCATGCGCAACAACTTTTGCACAGCTGCAATAGACTTCGGCGAGGCAATGTGCGGATCAACCACAATGGGCTCAAAGCGCTCTACGGTTCGGCCGTGTTCGCGGATCTCGCTGACCAGGTAGGGCTTCATCATCTTGCCTCCGTTGGCCACAGCATTGTAAAACACCAACGTTTGCAGGGGAGACATTTGCAGTTCATACCCGATGGACAACCAAGGCAGCGTAATGCCAGACCAACTGCTCCGATCCGCCGGATTTGTGGGAAGAATCGGGGCCTCTTCACCCGAAATTTGGATGCCCGTAGCTTCGTGCAGGTGGAATTGTTTCAGGCGCGCCACAAAATCGGCGGGACGGTCGCGGTAATAGCGGTGAACCAGCTTGCTGATGCCCACATTGGATGATCGCCAGAAGGCCCTGGGCAAGGTCACCAACGTCAACTCGTGCTTACCTTCCGAATCCGACATCGGAATGCCGTGGTACGTGCAGCGACCGCGTTCCAGATCAACCGTCTCGTTGAAGTCACAGCGACCGTCCTCCAACAGCGCCAGCACGGAAGCGAGCTTAAATGTGGAACCGGGCTCTGTGCGATCGCCAATGGCGTAATTGAACTTTTCAAAGTAAAGCCCCTCCTCTATCCGGGTAAGATTTGCCATGGCTACGATTTTGCCAGTGGCTACTTCCATGACTACCGCGCTGCCGTACTCAGCATCATGGCGGATCAGGGATTCCTCGAGCGCTGTCTCGGCCACATCCTGAATGCTGATGTCCAATGTGGTGACGATGTCGCGGCCGTGTTCGGGCTCAATTTCGTTTTTGTCATGCAGCGGCAGTTGGTAGCCGCCTGAAATCTTGCGCACCAACTGTTGCCCGTTGCGACCTGACAACAACCCATCGTACTGACCTTCTATACCAACGGACACTTCTTTCGTAACATATCCAATGGTACGGTGAGCCAATACTCCGTATGGTTTTTCGCGCAGGTTGAACGGCTCCACGACCAAACCACCGCGGTATTGGCCAAGCCGAAACAACGGCCAGTTTTTCATGGCCTGCAACTCGGGATAAGAAACCTTGTTGTCAAAACGAAGGTAGCGCTTGCCGGCAGCCCGTGACTGAATCAACTGGCGGCGATACTCCTGTGCGCTGCGCTTGCCGTCGTGACGAGCCAGACACAACGCAAGCGAGTCAACGTTGGCGCGAAAGTCCGTCTCGGAAGGAGCAACCGGATCGATGGCGATGCTGAAGTAAGGGAAAGACGCGGCCAGCAAACTCCCATCAGCAGCGTATATGTTGCCGCGTTCCGCTTCAATCTGGCGGTAGTGAATGTAGGCGCTGTCCGCTTTGGCGCGGTAGCTTTCACCATCCACGTAGAAAACCTTACCGGCGCGAAAAATGACCATTCCGGCCAGAACAACCAGCCCCAGCAGCACAAGCTGCAAACGCCGGATCATGCTGTGTTTGATGGTATCGCTCATCGCTTCCGGTTCTTTTCTTCGGCTATGATCAGAGGAGGTTGCGTCAACTCCAGGATGCCGCGCGCAGCCACGCGATCAGCGACACTGCTTTGCCGGCTATGGCGCGCCAATTCATCTTTAGCGGTATCGTAGTACCAACGCAACTCGGTCAGCTCGCGGTTCAGGCGGTCCAGTTCGCGAACCTGGCGTTCAAATGTGTGCCTATTCCATATATAAAATGCCGCCAGAAATGTGCAAAACAACAGAAAGGGCAAGCGGTCCACAAAACGGTTGTATTTCCACCACTGCCTTACATTCACCAAGGCCAGAAAATCCTGCAGCGCATTTCGCTTGCCGGCCTCCTGGTCCATCGGTTCTTTGTTGTTTTCTGCTGCCATGGTTATTCAATCCTGGTTTTCCGTAGCGCCCAGGCGCTCTGCGATTCTCATTTTTGCACTGCGGGCCCGGGGATTGGCGCGCAGTTCGTCGTCAGAGGCCGTGATCGGTTTGCGGCCCACGGGAACCATTCCCCGAATAGGATTGCCATAGAAATCCTTTTCCGGCTCCCGATCGAAACGGCCGTGCAGCAAAAACTGCTTGACCGGTCTGTCTTCCAAAGAGTGGTACGTGATCACCACCAATCGTCCACCCGGTGCCAGGCACTGTTCAGCCTGAACCAAAAACTCCTCCAATGCGCCAAGCTCATCGTTCACCGCCATTCGAATGGCCTGGAAAACCTGCGCCAGGTATTTGTTGCGCTGCCCCACTACAAGGGTATCGGCTAAGCGCACCAGGTCGCCTGTAGTTCGAAGGGGGGCCTCCCTTCGCGCGAGCACCACTGAGGCAGCAAGCCTTTTGCTGTTCCGAACTTCGCCGTAGCGGCTGAACGCCTGAACCAGCATTTCCTCCGACACCTGCTCCAGCCACTGCGCCGCCGTAACTCCTGCGCGGGTATCCATCCGCATATCCAGTGGCGCATCGAAGCGCGTAGAGAAACCGCGTGCCGCTGTATCGATCTGGTGCGACGAAACCCCCAAATCGGCCAGAATACCTTGCACAGGCAATGCGGCGTGCAGACGGAGGAAGCGCTGCAGGTGGCGAAAGTTTTCCGGAATCAGGCAAAAACGCGGATCGTCAGGAACTTGCGCTGCGGCATCGGGATCCTGATCCCAACCAAACACCCGCCCTTGCGGACCCAGTCGCTCCAGGATGGCGCGGCTGTGTCCGCCGCCGCCAAACGTGGCGTCCACATAGGTTCCTGCCGACTGGATATTCAACCCTTCCAGGGCCTCATGTAAAAGAACGGGGGCGTGGTAAGCGTGATCGTTTTTCATCACGAAGGTCCCATCACCCTTGCAGCCAGCTCAGCGTAGCCTTCTTCACTGTCCTCGCGGTGTTTCCTGAGTTTTTCCGGATCCCACAATTCAAGTCTGTTCAGCACTCCGAGGATGACCAACTCGCCCTTGATGCCAGCGCTGGCCAGCAGGTTGGCCGGAATCAGCATACGGTCCGCAGAATCCAGGACGACCTCCTTGATGCCATCCAAAAACTTGCGGGTGAAGGTTCGATCATCTTCGCGAAACGAGTTTATGCGGCCTTCAACCTTAACCAATTCCAGCAACCAGCTCGACTCGGGAAAACACTCCAGGCATCCTTCAAAGCCCCGTTTTAGGATAACCACATCCCGCCCGTCAGCGCTAAACTTTTGGAGTTTGCGCTTGAGTTCAGAAGGAACCTTAACCCGACCCTTGTCGTCGAGCTTGCAGTGGTATTCGCCTAATAAAGAGGACATCGAGGCTGACCCTTGTGTTGTACGTTGTCGTCAACGGGCGTAAGTTGACGCTAATGTAGGCGAATATTCCCACAAACTCCCACACTCTACCACAATTTCCCACTAAAAAATTATCCACATAAAACCAAAATAAAATTTCACATTTTATATTTATATTTTCTCTATAATATTGATTCTCAAGAGCATACAGGGAATAAGTGCGACAGTTTATGCACATTATGTAGCATCAATTCGGGAAAAACACTCCCTCGAAAGACAAGAAATACAGGGATACGGGCCTAAAATGGCCAGAAAGGGTCTTTCAGTGGGAGATTGTGGGGCATTTACCCCTTCCGTGGGAAGCTGTGGGATAAACGGCTCCTCTATGGCAGATTTTGGGCTTTGTCCGAGCCAGTTTTCCTGGAAATGGCCAAAAAAAAACCGCCCTATAGGGCGGTTTTTAGGATTTGAGCAATAATCGCTTAACTGAACTATTGCGAAGCAATTGCGGCAATACCCGGCAATTCCTTGCCTTCAAAGTACTCCAGCATCGCTCCCCCCCCCGTGCTCACGTAGCTAACCTGATCGGCAAAACCAAACTGGTTCACTGCAGCGACGGAATCGCCTCCCCCCACCAGGCTGAAGGCCCCTTTGGCGGTAGCGTCAGCGATGGCCTGCGCGATGGCCATGGTACCTTGCTGAAAATTCGGCATCTCAAACACACCCATCGGACCATTCCAAAGAATGGTTCTGGAGCGCAAAATAGCCTCGCGAAACCGGGCGATGGTTTTCTCCCCAATGTCCAAGCCCATCCAGCCGTCCGGAATCGCATCATTCGACGCCACTTTTCGGGTGGCGTCATTAGAAAAGTTATCTGCAATAACGGAGTCAATAGGGAGCAGCAAGGCAACCCCTTTAGCCTTGGCCAGTTCAACCATGCGGCGCGCAGTATCCAGGCGGTCTTCCTCAACCATAGAGGTTCCTACAGAACCTCCGGCGGCTTTGGCAAAGGTGTAACTCATGCCGCCACCAATCAGGATGATATCGGCCTTTTCCAGCAAGCGCTCAATGATCATGATTTTACCGCTCACCTTGGCCCCGCCGAGAATGGCCACAAAAGGACGCTCGGTATGCTCTAAGACCCGGTCGGCATTGGCAATCTCGCTGCCCATAACAAGACCGAAGCCTTTGGCATCATCCGCAAAATAGCGGGCAATAACAGCCGTGGAAGCATGTGCCCGGTGGGCCGTTCCAAAGGCGTCATTGATGTACACGTCGCCGTGACGGGCCAACTTTTCGGCAAAAGCCTCATCGCCCTTCTCTTCTTCCTTATAAAAGCGCAGGTTCTCCAACAGGAGAATCTGGCCGGGCTGCAGGGCCGCAGATTGGGCAAATGCACGCTCACTGATGCAATCATCGGCAAACTGAATCTCGTGTTCACCGCCCAAAACCGCGCGAAGTGCAGGGATGATGTGGCGAAGGCTGAATTTGCCCTCCGGGCCGCCTTTGGGACGACCTAAGTGGGACATCAACACGACTGACCCACCCTGTCGAAGAATATGGTTCAACGTACCCAGGGTTGCGCTGATGCGGGTGTCGTCCGTCACGTGGAGCTGATCGTCTAAGGGAACATTGTAGTCCACGCGGATCAGCGCGCGTTTCCCCCCGAACGAATAGTGCTGGAAGTTGATCATGGCAGCGGGTTGAGCGCTTACATTTTGCTCAGCTTGACCAACAGGTCAGCCATGCGGGCAGAGTAGCCGTACTCGTTGTCGTACCAGCCCACCACTTTGATGGTGCGGCCAATGACTGCCGTTAACTCGGCATCAAAGATGCAGGAGTGCGGATTGGTCACGATGTCGATAGACACGATGGGGTCTTCGTTGTACTGCAAGTACCCCTTGAGCGGACCATTTGCTGCGGCCCGGAAAGCGGCATTGATTGCGGCCACATCGGCATCCTTGCTCAGCACGCAGGTCAGGTCGGTAATGGAGCCATCCGGCACCGGAACCCGCAGCGCGGAACCGCCAATTTTGCCCACCAAATCCGGGAAGATTTTGGTCACAGCGCTGGCTGCTCCGGTTGATGTAGGCACAATGCTCATGGCAGCAGCGCGTGCGCGACGCAAATCTTTGTGCGGCGCGTCGTGCAATTGCTGGTCAGAGGTATAGGCGTGAATAGTGACCAAAAAGGCACTTTCGATGCCAAAGTTTTCCAACAGCACTTTGACCATCGGCGCTACGCAGTTGGTGGTGCAGGAAGCATTGGACAAAATGTCATCGCTGGCCTGGACTAAATTGTCGTTGACGCCCATGACCACCGAGCGGATGTCGCTTCCCTTGGCAGGAGCTGAGATAACCACTTTTTTAGCACCGGCCTTGAGGTGCATGCCGGCTTTGGGGCGATCCAGAAACAATCCCGTGCTTTCTACCACTACATCCACCTTGAGATCTGCCCAGGGAAGGGCTTCCGGATTGCGCTCTGCATAAGCGTTCATCCGATGGCCGTTGATGGTAATGGAATTTTCGTCAGAACTCACATCTCCAGCAAAAACACCGTGGATAGAGTCGTACTTAAACAGGTGGGCCAGCGTCTTGTTATCGGTCAGGTCGTTGATGGCGACCACTTCAATTTCCGGGCGACCGATCAGGTTACGCATGGTTATCCGGCCAATCCGGCCAAAGCCGTTAATGGCTACGCGCAATTTGCTCATGGTAGACTTGGTTTGTGGCCGCAAAGGTACGCAAAGGCAGGCGCTTAAGCAGCATCAAGCGGGTGATCTTGCCAGGCCCAGGCGACCGCTCCCGCCCTGGTGCAGGAAAATCGAGGAAACTTGCTCAAAAAGTTTTCCAAATAGGCTACAGTGCTTATTTTTGTCGGCGCTTCGGGAAACCTTGCGCTTCGTTCTTTACACTTGGCCCGTTCGTCTAGGGGTTAGGACGCAGGATTTTCATTCCTGTAACAGGGGTTCGATTCCCCTACGGGCTACTGCAACCCTGGTCACCTTTTGGTTGACCAGGGTTTTTTGTGCCCCTTCCCCAACATGAATGCAAACGCCCGGGGCCAGGCGCAAAACTTTGCTGGTTCAATCACGTATGCCCACCATATTGCATGCTCGATTTGCAAACAACACCCGCATGAAAACCATCGCCTTTGCCTTGTTAAGCCTTGCCCTGTTTGTCTCCAACCTGAGCCAAAACACCCTCTCTGCTCAAGCCCCTGGCGTGGACAGCGCTGCGGCTTACAACGATTTCATTGTTGATGAGCAAAACAAAATCGGTGTATTGCTCCTGAGCTTTCAGGAACAAATGAATTCGGAGGTGTTTGACGAAACAGCTCTTTGGGCTATCCACGCTTCGCTCCTTCGCTAAATTGATGAAAGCACCGCACTGGTTACAGCTCTCCCCGCTTTTGACGGAAATGTGGAACTGCGCGATGCTGCCATTGGGTTGTTCAATTTTTACAGGAAAACAGTTGACGATGGCTATAAAGTAATTCTTGAAATATTCATAGAAGGCGCCTTCACAGAATCTGAAATGGACACGCTGAATAAAATTCTGGAAGCCACCACCACCGAAGAAGCCATCCACGACAGCCGTTACCAGACTGCGCAAAATGCATTTGCCGTTGCAAACGGCATACTGCTTCTAGAGAACGAGTTAAACCAGCAGTTCAACAAGTAAGAGCAGCCATCCTAAGGGCATCCCTAAAAACCCTATATCCGGCGGTGGCAGCCTTGCGAACGGCTCATTCCCAAAGCTGGTCAATCCGGCCCTTATCTATAGCCAGCGCCGCAGAAGCAGCACAGCTCTGCACCACAAAACCCAGCGATGCAAAACGCTCATCGCTGGTCAGGCCGCGCTGGTAGCGGGCATAAATTTGCTGCACAATGACGGCAATCTTATACAACCCGAATACATAATAAAACACACCGTTTCCCGGGTGCCTGCCTGTGGCTGCTGCGTAGCGCTCTACCACTTCCGTCCGGGATGGGTTGCCCGGCAGCACCGTTGGGCTCAAAGCCATCATCCGCATGGCCGGCGGATCGCCGGGATGGACCCAATAACCCAAGGTAGTGCCCAAATCCATCAGCGGGTCGCCCAGCGTAGCCATCTCCCAATCCAGTACAGCGACCACCTGCGTCCAGTCCGCAGGATTTAAAACCAGATTATCGTATTTGAAATCGTTGTGGATCAGTACGGAGCCCGACGACTCAGGCAAGTGCCTCGCCAGCCAAGCGGCCACGCGGTCCATGTCAGCAACGTCAGCCGTCTTTGCAGCCTGGTAGCGCTTAATCCAGCCTTCCACCTGCCGCTGCACATAACCGTCTGGCCGCCCAAAATCGGCCAGTTTAGCCGCGACAGGATCCACGGCGTGCAATTCGGCCAGGCTGTCCACCAAAGCGTTAGCAATGTTATGCATCGTTTCGGGCGAAGGGTGCATCACTCCGGGCATGTTCGGCCGCAGAATCACCCCCTCCACTTTCTCCATGACGTAAAACGGCGCGCCCAACACGGCGGGATCCTCGCAATAGGCAAGGACTTTTGGCACTTTAGGGTAAACCGGCCCAAGCGCGCTTAACACGCGGAACTCCCGGCTCATGTCGTGCGCGGTCTTGACCGAAGAACCAAAAGGCGGTCTGCGCAGCACCCACGCACTCGACCCTGCACCAGAACTCGCCCTGGAGCCTGCGGTTGTCCCTTTACCAGAACCCACGGCTGGCACCCCACCAGAAACCACGGCTGGCACCCCGCCAGAACCAACTTTCAGCAAATAGGTAAGATTAGAATACCCCTTTTTAAACTGCTCAACAATCAGCGGCCCGTCAAGCGAGAAACCGGGTTGTTGCTTTAGCCACTGCTCCAGCGCAGCGACATTGAGTTCCTCGCCCGGGCGAACGGCCCCGGCTTTATCCTTAAAATCCGTTGCGCCCTGCCCGGAAAGCCCTTCGCCCGAACCATCAACAGCGCCGATCATGATGCAGCACCGCTTTGGTATTCCTGCAAAATAGCGCGGGCCAAACGGTCTTTGTGCACCTCATCGGGACCGTCGTAAATGCGCGCAGCGCGCTCGTGCCGGTACCACATGGCCAGAGGCGTGTCGTCGGTTAATCCGAGTGCGCCGTGCACCTGCACCGCGCGATCCAAGACCTGCTGCAACATGGCCGCCACATGGAACTTGATCAGCGAAACCCGGTAGCGCGCGGCGTGCTGCCCCTCGCGCTCCATAAGATTAGCTACGTCCAGAACCAACAGGCGGCTGGCGTCAATTTCGGCGCGGCTTTCGGCAATCCAGTTCAAAACCGTTTGCCGCGTAGCGAGTGCCTTGCCCGGAGAAAGTTCGCGGGACACGGCGCGCTGGCACATCATGCTGAACGATCGTTCAGCAATGCCGATCCAGCGCATGCAGTGGTGAATGCGGCCCGGACCCAGCCGCTCCTGCGCCATCATAAAGCCAGCGCCTGCACCGCCTAGGAGGTTGCCCACGGGTACCCGGCAATCCGTAAACCGCACTTCGGCATGGCTGAAATAACCGCTGCCCTCATCGCCCATGACCGAAATGTTGCGCACGCGCTCAAAACCAGGCGTATCGGAGGGGACCAACAGCATGCTGGCGCGGGCATAAGGATGGGCCTGGGGCTCGGTAACGGCCATGACAAGAGCAAACGCAGCCCCGTCGGCTGCCGTCGTAAACCACTTGTGGCCGTTGAGCACATACTGCTCGCCCTCCAACTGCGCGGTGGTGCTTAACACCAGGGGATTAGACCCGGCGTGCTCCGGCTCGGTCATGGCAAAACAGCTTCTGGTCCGACCCGCCAGGAGCGGCTCCAAAAAGCGTTCCCGCTGCGCTGCGTTGGCATGGCTGAGCAACAATTCCATGTTGCCCGCATCCGGCGCCTGGCAGTTGAACACGTAGTGCCCGAAGGGACTTTGCCCCAGCACTTCGCTCAAGCGCCCAAAGTCCGGCAGCGACAACCCCAAGCCACCGTGAACGCGCGCCAGTTGGGGCAGCCACCAGCCCCGGTCGCGGACCTTTTGGCGAAGCTGCTCAAGCTCGGGTTCCAACGCCGAAAAGTCGTGGAGCGAGCGCAACCGCCCTTCGACCGAAAAAAGCTCCTGCTGCACAAAAGTGCGGACTGCTGCCAACAGCGCGTTGAGCGCTTCCGGGTTCATACCCGTTTTCACAGCCGAACTCATGCGTACGTAGCACTTTCTTCAACCAGCCGGGCAAGCGATGCCGGAGGGTTGAATCGGTCGCCATATCGTTTGGCCAGCTGGCGGGCGCGGGCCAAAAATTCGGCCGGACCGTACTGGTTGATGAACTGCAGCGTGCCGCCGCTCCACGGGGCGAAACCCCAGCCAAAGATGGATCCGATGTTGGCATCCGCTGAGCTGGTCAACACGCCTTCATCCAGGCAGCGCACGGTTTCCAGTGCCTGCGCAAACAACATGCGGTCCACCATTTCCTGCTGCGAAAGGGATTCTGCTGCCGGGAAAGCCTGACCGAGTCCCTTCCATAAGTGTTTCTCTTGTCCCTGCGGGTAATCGTAAAAGCCACCGCCGTATGCGCGGCCCTTGCGGTCGTGCTGTTCCACCATAGCCGTTAATACCTTGAAGCCCGGGTGGTTGCCCACGCGCAGAGCTGCTGTATCGCCGTCCGCCATCGTCTGGCGGCTGATGTCATAGGCCAGTTTCAAGCTCACTTCATCCATCAAGGCCAAGGGTCCAACGGGCATACCCGCTTGCCGCCCGGCCATTTCAATGGCGCGTGGGTGTTGCCCTTCGCCTAGCAACGCAAGCCCTTCGTTCGTATATGTTGAAAATACGCGTGAGGTGTAGAATCCGCGACTGTCGTTGACCACAATCGGCGTCTTGCCAATGGCCAGCACAAAATCAAAAGCCTTGGCCAGCGTTTTATCGTCCGTTTGCTTGCCCCGGATGATTTCCACCAGCTTCATTTTATCCACCGGAGAAAAGAAATGCAAGCCAATGAATTGCGAAGGGCGTTTGGAGCGCTCCGCAAGTCCCGTGATGGGCAGCGTGGAGGTGTTTGAAGCAAAAACAGCGGTCGTATCGAGCACAGCCTCTGCTTCGCCCGTAACGCGAGCCTTTAACTCCCGGTCTTCAAAGACCGCCTCAATAACCAGATCGCAACCTGCCAAATCAGCGGCATTGCCCGTGGCTAAAATGCGGTCCAGAATTTCCTGACGCTTTTCCGGGGTACTGCGGCCCCGCGAAACCTGCTTGTCCAAAATAGCTTGGATGCGGGCTTTGCCTTTGTCTGCAGCGTCCTGGCTGGCGTCTTTCAACACCACCTGCATGCCCGCCCGGGCGCTTTCATAGGCAATGCCATGGCCCATCATGCCCGCGCCCAACACGCCCACTTTGCGGGTGGTCTGCCGCTCGATTCCGGCAGGACGGCTTTGCCCTTTGTTGATGTCGTTGAGCTGGAACCAAAACGTGTGAATCATGTTTTTGGCCACTTTTCCGGTAGCCAAATGGGCGAAATAGCGCGACTCAATGCGCGAGGCCGTCTCAAAATCAACCGTAGCCCCTTCTACGGCTACCGCCATGATGGCTTCAGGCGCCGGGTAGTTGTTGTAGGTTTCTTTGGTCAAAAGCGCAGGCATGGCCGGAATGCGCTGTAAAATGGAAGGGCTTCGCGGATCACCGCCAGGCAGGCGATAGCCTTTGCGATCCCAGGGCTGGCTGGGTTCGGGTTTGCTTAAAATCCAGGCTTTGGCCTGGGCCATCAGCGCATCGTGATCGGCTGCCAGCTCGTCAACAAATCCCGCTTTCACCGCCGCATCCGCAGGCATCTGTTTGCCTTGCATCAGGTAAGGAGCAGATGCTTCGAGGCCGAGCATACGAACAGCGCGGGTCACTCCCCCACCCCCCGGCAACAACCCAAGCGTCACTTCCGGAAAGCCGATCTTGACCGAGCGATCGTTCCAGGCAATGCGGCGGTGACAGGCGAGCGCCAATTCCAATCCCCCCCCCAACGCCGCACCATTGATGGCGGCCACCACAGGCACCCCGCAGGTTTCCAGCAGGCGAAGACCCTTTTTGAGCTGCTCGCCCATGTGAAAAGCTTCGGCTGGATCCGTCAGGCTGTAGAGGTGCTCCAGGTCACCACCAGCCAGAAAGGTCTTTTTGGCCGAGGTAAGCACTACACCTTTTAGCCCATTGGCTTTAGCGGCTTGAATCTGCTCCAGGGTCCAGGCCAGCGCCTCGCCAAACTCGGCGTTGATGACATTGGCGGAGCGGCCGGGCATGTCCATCGTGACCACGGCAATGCCGTCAGCGTCCAGTTCAAAGCGAAAGGCCGAAGCGGCCGTTGCAGAAGCATTCATTTGCAAAAAAAATGAGAGATAGAAAATGTTATGTTTCCAACCATTTGACCACGAACCACGGCCAGGGGGCCTGGCCTACGATCAACGGCGGCGTTCCGTTGATTGCCGCGTTTGGGCGTTTCCGATGGCCTTACACCCGCTCCACCACCGTAGCAATGCCCATTCCTCCACCGACACAAAGGGTAATCAGTCCGGTTTGAAGGTCGCGGCGTTCCAATTCATCCAGCAGCGTTCCGAGCAACACCGCACCCGTAGCACCCAGTGGATGCCCCATGGCAATGGCGCCGCCATTGACGTTGATTTTATCCATATTGGTGATGCCCATCTCCCGCATGAATTTGAGCACAACGGCCGAAAAGGCCTCGTTGACTTCGAACAAGTCAATGTCTTTAACCTGCATGCCCGCGAGCTTGAGCGCTTTGCGCGTTGCCGGAGCCGGACCCGTGAGCATGATGGTGGGTTCCGTGCCCACCAGCGCAGCCGCCTTGATAACGGCGCGGGGTCGCAGGTTCAACTCCTCCCCTTTCGACTTGGAACCGATCAACACCAGTGCCGCACCATCCACGATGCCGGAAGAATTGCCAGCCGTGTGCACATGGTCAATGCGCTCAACCGTGGGGTAGCGCTGCATCGCCACGGCATCAAACCCGCCCATTTCGCCCATGATAGCGAAGGCCGGATTCAGGGTTCCCAACGCATCAGCGGTGGTGCCGGCGCGCACGGTTTCATCGCGGTCCAGCACCGTGATCCCGTTCAGATCCCGCACGGGTTGCAAACTGCGGAAATGCCCTGCAGCTGCGGCTGCAGCAGCCAGATTCTGCGACCTGGCTCCGAACTCGTCCACATCGCGGCGGCTGAAACCCTCCAGCGTAGCGATGAGGTCGGCTCCAATTCCTTGAGGAACAAAACCAAGCTCCCGGTTTACGTTGGGATCAGCGTACATGGCCCCCCCGTCGGCGCCCATCGGAAGGCGCGACATGGACTCCACCCCGCCGGCCACGACCAACTGCTCCCAGCCAGAGCGCACTTTTGCTGCGGCCAGGTTGATGGTTTCCAAACCGGAAGCGCAAAAACGGTTGATCTGCATGCCCGGCACATCGGTATCCCAGCCTGCATAAAGCGCAGCGGTGCGCGCAATGTTGCCGCCCTGTTCCATGACCGGTGTCACGCAACCCAGCACCACGTCATCCACTTGTGCCGTATCCAACTTGTTGCGGTCCCGCAGGGCCACAAAAAGGGTCTTTAACAAATCAACGGGCTGCACCTCGTGCAGCGATCCGTCTTTCTTGCCCTTGCCCCTCGGGGTTCGGACAGCATCGTAAACATAAGCTAGGTTGGGCATAGAAGAGATAAAAGTTGGAAGGCCGTAAGTTACGCTGAATACCGGGTTTTAGCCCAGCAAAAACAACCCAAAGACCACCAGCAAAAAGTAAGGCACCAGCGTGGCTGCCCCGGCGTAATCTTTGGCGATGCGCTGTCCAAAAAACAACATGACCAAGGAAGCTGCAGCTACCATAAATCCCCACCAGAGCCAGGCATACCCGGCACCTAAAAGCACTTGAACCAAACCGAATGCGGAGAAGAGTCCCGCCGCTGTTTCGAACAGCGTCAACAGCGGTAGCAAGACAGGAACCGTTCCCCGGAGCGGCGACTTGGCAAAGTGCTCTTTGAGCCAACTGAGGTTACCCGCGTAATCCAATACTTTATCCAGACCGGATTGCAGAAAAAGGATGGCCAAAAAAGCTGCGATAAAAAGCAGGGTCAGGCTTCGGGCATCCAAACCGAGCGCGCTGACCAGCGAAGGGAGCGTAGAATCCATGGCGTTAAACTAGCGATAAAGATGGGCTTAAGGTAAAAGGACAGGGCCAAAGTACCTGGGGGCAACCTTATTCCTCCTCTTCACCGGGGTACAGGAAGCGGTTGCGAGGCCGTGCCCGGTTGACCTGGGAATGGCTACCCCCCGACCCGGAAGACCTGATCGAAACCTGCCTGGGGTGCACAGGCCCTTCGCCCTCTTCGCGAAATTGCAAAATCAAATCGTGAATTCTGGTGTACACATGATTGGAGCCAATAATCATATCAAGATGGTTCTTATACAACTTGTCCCGGACAGGACCGTTCAATCCAATAAAGCGCAGCCGGATTCCCTGAAGGCCCAATTCCCGCTCAAGAACCCGAAGCATGGACACGGCGGTAGAATCGACATCGCTGATCGCTACGCCGTCCAGTATAACCAGTTCAGTTTCCGGGCGAAAGGCCACTTCGCGTTCCACTACTTCCCGGATGTAATCCTGGTTGCCAAAAAAAAGCCGGGCATCGGGTCGGAGTATTAAGACCCCTTCTTCTTCTTCCGCCTCCTGAAAACGATCAATGTTTTTGTAAACTGTGGTGTTCGGCAAACGGCCTAACACCGCGTAATGCGGTCTGGAACTGGAATACAACACCGCTGACAGCGACAAGACAACACCTGCCACAATGCCGTTTTCCATGCCCAGCCACAAGGTGGTGCCAAAGGTTGCGACCAGCATCAGCAAATCGCGCATATCAGTCTGATACAGGTGTCGGGCAATGCGCCACTGAATCAGGTCACTGACCGCTACCACAATAATGGCTCCGAGTACTGCCAGGGGCAAAAAGTGCAACCACGGCGTCAGCAGCAGCACCGTAAGCAAAACCATGCCCACGGAAATGAGTGCAGAAACCCCGGTTTGCGCACCTGCCTGGTAGTTCACTGCGGTCCGGGCAAAACTTCCCGCCACCGGAAAACTCTGAAGAAACGATCCGCCAAGATTAGCCAGACCCTGCGCAATAAGTTCTTGATTGGGATCCATCCTTTGCCGCCTGCTCTCTGCAGGAATGGAACGGGCAACGGCAAAGGAAATGACAAAACCCATGAGGGAAATGCTGAGGATGCTGGGCAGCAAAATCAGAAAATCTCCCGCTTCAAAAGCCGGCATACCGGGGGCCGGAAATCCGCGGGGAATTTCGCCGAGCACAGCAACACCCCTTCGCTCTAAATGGAACACCAGCGAACATGCCATACCGTAACCTATGGCAAAAAGCGCACCTGGAAACCGGGGGAAATAATACCGCGCTCCGAGCAACAGCAGCACTGTACTCAACCCGAGGGCCACGGTTGGTCCGTGCATGGCGGGGATGGAATGAAGGAGATGATGGATTCGCGCCGGAAAACCCATGCCGTGCGCTGGAGTCAGCCCCAATAAGGCATCGGTCTGGGTCAGCATAATCACCAGCGCCGACGCGGTAGTAAAGCCGCTGATGACCGGGGCCGAAAGAAAATTGACCAAAAAGCCCAGCCGGAAAACACCGATCAAGAATTGGAGCAATCCTACCGCCATGGCTAAAACAAATGCCCAGCGGATGTACTCCGGTGTCTGGGGCGCAGCCAGGGGACTGATCCCGGCCAGGATCAACAGCGACAAAAGTGCTGCAGGGCCCATAGACAATTGGCGCGAGCTGCCTAAAAAGGCATAAATCAACAGCGGAAAAACAGCCGCATAAAGCCCATAAACCGGCGGCAGACCCGCCAGCATGGCATAGGCCATGGCCTGGGGGATAAGCACCACCCCCACGGTGAGCCCCGCCTGCAAGTCGCCCCTAAAGATCAGGCGATTGTACTGCCGCAGATCCTGGATAAGGGGAGGTGTGGGAATTCGAAGCATGCCTAGCCGTTGCTCAAAGGTACGGTCTTCAATCTGGTTGCCGGGACACCGCCGGGCTCAGAACAAACCCAGCTGGCGGCCGTGGGCCCTGACAAACAAGGAAGTATCCAGCGGCGGGATTTCGCGCAAGGGGAAAAAACGCTTTCGGGATTGATGAAACAACGCGCGGATGCTATCCGCAACAGGCCCTTCGCCCCGCATTCTGACCCCAAACCGGGAGTCCGTCAACTGACCACCGTGCGTCTGGCGGATCAGCCCCAGAACTTTCTCCGCGCGGTCCGGGTAGTGCTGAAGCAACCAGCTTTGAAAGATGTCCGCTACTTCGCCATTCAGGCGCACCAATTGCATCCCGGCTGATTGCGCGCCGGCGGCGGCAGCTTTTTCAAGAATGTTGGGAATTTCCTCCGCATTGAGGCCGGGGATTACCGGGGCAAGCATGAGGCCCACGGGCACGCCTGATGAGGACAGTTGCTGCATGGTTTCCAGTCTCTTTGCGGCCGAAGCGGTTCGCGGCTCCATGCGCCGGCGCAGCGATTCCCGAAGGGTGGTGATGGAAAGGAAGACCCGAACCAGGTTGAGCTGGCTGAGCTCCATCAACAAATCGAGGTCGCGAAGAATCAGGCTGTTTTTGGTGATAATGCCCACCGGGTGCTTGTAGCGCAGAAAAACCTCCAGCATGGATCGGGTAAGCCGAAACTTGCGCTCTGCCGGCTGGTAACAATCGGTATTGCCGGAAAGGACAATCGGTTTAGGTTCCCAATCGGGTTGCCTGAGTTTGTGCTCCAACAAGACAGCGGCTTCCTTCTTGACCAAAATGGTCCGCTCAAAATCCAAGCCCGGACTGTAGCCCCAATAGGCATGGGTTGGCCGCGCATAACAATAGGCACAGCCGTGCTCGCAACCTTGATAGGGGTTAGCAGAAAAAGCCATGCCCACATCCGGGCTTTTAACTTCATTGACGATGCTTTTGGCCTGCTCGGCAAGAAAAACGGTTTGGCTTTGCTCCTCCGGCCATTCGTCCAGGCCTTCGGGCTCCTGCTGAACAAGCTCCTGCGCATGAAAGCGATTGCCCGGATTTATGGGTGCACCGCGGGCGGGCAAGCCGCCATTGGCGGAAAGGCCTGGCTGACTGGAACCGGCAGAACTTGCCGATTTGGCCCGCTTCTTTGGCGGACTTGTTTGGGGATTTGCCTGGAGGTGCGCCGGGGGATTGCTGTTTGGGGTTGCTTCAGGCCCGGCTGGCTCGGTCTCTCCTGCTCTTTTATCCTTGCTTGCTGACATTTGCCAAAAATATTAGCCGAATTTTTGGAAAAAGAGCTTTTTGCTAATAAATTTGACAAGGTTTGGAGGTTATGGGGGAATGCGCCTCCATACTGGTGCTGATGTCGCTTTTTGCAACGCGAGTTCGGATCCTGCAACTGTCCGGCCACAGCTGTCCTCTTGGCTGTGATGGAGCATTAACGCGCTGAACCTCAAGCATTCCGTTCAACTGTTCTCTGAAACATTGCTGCCATCTGCCTCCTTTTCCAACAGGGCGTAAAACATCTCTCCCCCCCCTTCATTGGACACGGTGACGGAAACGGCCACCCAACCCCTTCCGGCATAATTATTGATGTCAATTTCAAGCCTGCTGTGGCTGACTGCGCGAATCACCTTGTATGTTTTCATCAGGTTTACCGTTGAGCCGGCAAGGTAGGCAGGGACTGTCCGATCCGCATACTTTTTACCCTACCGTCCTCGTTAATAGTCAATCTTGGACGATCGGGCAAAAAACCAAACGACCGTTTGTTTGTTTGAATTGATAGTCAAAGGTTTACGCCAGATTTTGCGTTCAAATCGAGACGTTCAGCCTTTGGCTCAAATGTTAAACAGCGTTAAATAAACACATTCTGAACAACACATGAACTAATTAGAGCATTGAAAGGTTATTAAATTACCACCATCAACGCAAGGCTTGAGACATCGGCGACTTCTCCCACTTAAAAGTCCTGATGTATCTGCGGAGCGGAAAGGATAACCTCAAATGCTGCCAGTAAACCATTCAGTCATTTTCAGGTCCCCCTTTCGATTAACTGGATTACCGAACCGAGTTTTAGCATGAGAAATCTTAAAATCACCAAACAAATTACCAATAGGGCTGGCAAGTCTATGGAGATTTATCTCAAAGACGTGTCGCGCGAGCCTATGGTAAGCCCTCAGGAAGAGGTGGAATTATCCCGCCTTATTCAGGCAGGCGATACAGAGGCCCTGCGCCGGCTGATCAACGGGAACCTCCGTTTCGTGATCAGTGTGGCTAAGCAATACCAACACACAGGCATTCCTTTAGAAGACCTGATTAATGAGGGAAACATTGGATTAATCACCGCAGCCAAGCGCTTTGATGCCACCCGAGGCTTCAAGTTCATTTCCTATGCTGTGTGGTGGATTCGCCAGAGCATTCTAAAGGCCATCTCGGAGAAATCCAGAAGGATCAGGGTGCCTGCCAACAAGACCCGAGATACCCGATCAATCGCGGAAGCGGCAATGAGCATAGAGCAGCATCAGGAGCGCACCGCCAGCCCTGAAGAAATTGCGGAGATTTTGGGAATGGACGTGCGGGATGTCAAACAATTGCTGCAATACACCCAAAAAGAATTGAGCATTGACTCCGCGATCAATTCAGATGATGATGCCCGCAGCATGCTGGATGTCATGGTTGATGAAAGCAGCCCGGACCCCGAATTGCAATTGCTCGACTATTCCCTCACCCAGGAAATTGATCAGGCATTGGCCGGCATTGACCAGAAAGATGCTTACATCCTGAGTTTGTTCTACGGGTTGAAGGACAATTATCCAAAAACCCTGGCCGATATCGGTAAAAAGCTCGGTATCAGCAGCGAAAGCGTTCGCAAACGCCGGGATCGCGCACTGCGAAACCTCAAGCGCCAGGCCAAAGACGATCTCAAGTCCTATTTGTAAGCCACTTACTTAGGCCAAATCGAGGCACGCAGAACGCCTGAAAGCATCAGTCAACTTCCACTCCTTAACTCAACCGCCAGCCCCCACCAGGGCTGGCGGTTGTTTTTTACATGCCCTTGCTTAGGTTGGAAGGGTATTAGAAAACTAATTTTTTGAAAAAAAACGTCAAAAATTTTGCACATCCCAGGATTGCACTAACTTAGCGTGGTAAGTGGCTTTAAAGAGCTTGCTCTTCAAGCTTCTAAAACTTTTTGAGGTGGAGGTTATGATATGACTGTATAGCATATTTAACCGGGAGGCGGGTTCATCCCGCCTTTTTTTATGCCCCTCACCCAACTAAACAGCGGCGATTCTGGTCAAAAGGAGCTGCTCGTTCGTTGCGGTCCATCACAATCCGCCTGGCAAACAGCCTGCCTGCCTGCCTCCTGACCCTATCCCCCTTGCGCATCCAGGTAGAACGAAACTCCGAACGCCAAAACCGCTATAATAAGACCCCACATAAAAACGGTGTACGTCAGGCGCAGAAAGTAGTATTTGCGTGCCAATACAACACCCAGGTAATAGAGATCGCGCGTCAGGCTACCGTATAAAAAATCGCGATCCTTCATCATTTCGCTCATGCCCCATTCGTAATCTTCGAGCTTCATGTTGTAGAAGTTGCCGAAGAATAACAGATTGGACTTTTTGTGGGCAATGTCGTCCCGGTCAAATCTTCCCTTGGTAATTTTTGGGCGCGTGGACAAGGTGGCAAAAATGATGCTGAGGATGCAGACCGCTAACAGGACAGAGGTAGGAATCAACAGCGATGGGTTGGTGTCCAGCTTGGGCGCAAGTCCTGAGATGACCACGGAGATGATCAGCGCATTGATCGACAACATGATGTTAGCCTTGTTGTCGGCGATGGAACTCAGGTTGATGTGGTTGCGGGCTGCCGTGCGAAACATGGTTTCAATGCCGCGGTCAGGACGCTGAACCTTCAAAACGCCAAGTTCTTCCTTGCGTTTTGACTCCTCCTTTTCTGCCTTCTTTTTCTTCTTGCGTCGCTTCAAATCAGCCAGTTCCTGCTCGGCGTGCTCCAGGTTGCGCATCCTTCCCTCTTTCCAATTGCGTTGCGCCCAAGCGGTATGAAACCGGGTGTTAGCAAGAAAGCGGACCTCCATGTCCAACCATTCCTCGTCGCTAAATGTTTTGATCTGGCGAGCTGACCATTCCCTGCGGAGCGCTTTCGCTTTTCCCAGGTGCTGTTCGCTGGCCAAATTGTACAAATCCGCGTCCACCAGAATTTCTTCCAGCAGATTTTTGGGTTGCTGAGGAACTTTTGTGGCCAGAATGCAGCCCTCAATGGCGGCAAGCGCTTCCGGGGCCATTCCCCGTGCGCTCAAAAAATCGCGGGCCATGACCGTACTTGCCTCCTCATGGCCTTCATAAGCCTCGGTATAGCCTGTATCGTGAAACAACGCAGCAAGCGTAAGCAACTCCAGTTGTTCCTCACTCACTTCAAGGGCCTGTGCAATGCTGCGCGCTATCTCCGTAGTTTCTAACGTATGGACAAAATCATGAAAAAACATGCCCTCGGGCAGGCGTTCCTTAAAAAGCGCAAAAACGTGTTCCGCAGCTGCTTTTACCAATGGGCTTGCTCCTGAAATCATTGCCGTGAAATTACTTTTTCTTGCCGGGGAATAACGACCGTGGTTGCCACAAGAGCCAGCAAGACCCGACGCTATTGAAGGACCAGCCGGGCAACATCCTGGAACAACCCGGCAACACCTTGGCCCGTCTTGGCACTGACCCAGGCATCCGGGGTCAATTGGGCGCGATGCAAGGGCTCTGCGAGCGTATCCCTTTGGACCAAATCCAGTTTGTTGGCTGCCAAAAGCACCGGAACAGCGGGCAGTTTTAAGGCCAATTTGTTCATTAGATGCCGGAGCCCAAGCCAACTGACCGGACGGCTGAGGTCAACGACCCAAATGACGGCATGGGCTCCGGAAAAAAAAGCCGCTGATCCTTCTCGGTCCAGCGCCAGATCGCCGAAGTCCCAAA
Source organism: Bacteroidota bacterium (assembly GCA_016124275.1). Lineage (GTDB taxonomy): Bacteria > Bacteroidota > Bacteroidia > Chitinophagales > BACL12 > WGOA01. The sequence goes on along the minus strand of WGOA01000039.1, from coordinate 31,234 downwards.
TGGAGAGGTTTACCCCTAAAGGAACGGGCTGACCCTCCTCTTCCGGCACGAGCAATTTCTTTGCGATGGATACCTCTCCGGTGGATTCGTAAGCTTCCGGGAACTGGTTGAAGACAAAACGTTGAACCAGAGCAGTCTTTCCTGTAGCAAAACTGCCCATGAGAATGACCTTTTTCTGGATGGATTTGGTCGCTTTCATTGAACCGGGTACATCTGCTGCTTGCGCAGTTTATGGTATTTTGCCATTCCCTTTAAAAACGATACGTTTGCTTTTCGCCCTATCATGTCAGGGCGCAGGCATTCAGGCACCAAGATGGGCAAGAAAATATGAAGACCAAAAGAAATGGCCTGGTTCAGATATTATTAGTAGAGGACAATCCTGGGGACATTCGGCTGACGCAAGAAGCGCTCAAAGAAGGCAACCTTCCTAATACCCTTCATGTGGTAAAGGATGGCGTTGAAGCAGTGGCTTTTTTGAGGCAGGAACGCGAGTATGCTGATAAGCCCCGGCCTGATTTGATTCTGCTGGATCTGAACCTTCCAAAAAAAGACGGCAGGGAAGTGCTGGCCGAAATCAAGGAGGACGAAAAACTCAAGCATATCCCGGTTGTCATCCTCACTACTTCGGATGCTGAACAGGATATCATTAAAGTGTATAAGTTACACGCAAATTGTTTTATTACAAAACCGGTTGACCTGGACGAATTCATGATGGTTGTCCGAAGAATTGAGGAATTTTGGTTCAGTATTGTTCAGTTGCCCCCTAACTCCCTTTAATGCAAGACGTTACGGCTCCTGCCAAAGTTCTGACCCGGGTTTTGCTCATAGAAGACAACCCGGCTGATGCCCGGCTTGTTGAAATTTTTCTCCGCGAATCCACGCTGCTTGACTGCCAGATAACCAGGGCTGATGAATTGCAGTCCGGTTTAGAGAAGCTGGAAGAAGGAGAGTTTGACGTCATTTTACTTGACCTGACCTTGCCGGATAGCCAGGGGTTCAGTACAGTAAAGACCATGATCGAAGAGTTTCCGGAGTACACCATCATTGTCATGACTGGCCTCGAAGACGAGAACCTGGCGTTAAACTCGGTCAAAGCCGGAGCCCAGGATTTCATTGTCAAAGGAAAGTTTGACGCCAATCTTTTGAGCCGAACCATAAGCTACGCTATTGAGCGACACTCCCTGACCAAACGGATTGAGGATTACGCGCGCACCATTAAAGAAAACGAACGGCGGCTGATCGAAGCCCAAAACATGGCCCGCATCGGCAACTGGGAACTGGATATTATTACCAGCAAAATGTTCTGGTCGGAAGAGGTCTTCCGCATTCTCGGTTATGGAGAAAAACGGATTGAACCTACTTTAAATGCCTACCTGGCGGATGTGTTGAGCGAAGATGCTGATCATGTTCGCTCAGAGATCAACCGAAGCATGGAAAAAGGTGCTCAGTTTCAATTGGAATACCGCTTGAAAATGGCAGATGGCTCCATAAAAACTGTGGCCAACCAAGGGCAAATCAAGATGAGTCAAAAGAGCGGCAGTATTGTTCTGGTGGGCACCATCCAGGACATCTCGTCGCTCCGCGGACAGAGTCCTACGGGAATGTCGCCTGCATTTAAAAGCACAGCCGACACATTAGCAGAAAAACTTCGCCGCACTGGCCTGAAAGCTGACCAGGAGAAGGTACTGGATCAGTTGCAAGGCCTTTGGAACCGCTGAGCCAAGGGCTCTCCTGTTTTTCCCCCAGCTACCCTGCATTGCACACAAAGTTTAACAGCCTCCTGTACACGAGAACACTCGGGTATTCACAATTGAGCAAGCCTTCCTTTTGGGGTTCCTAGCGATGCCCGCTATTGTATGGGCCGGGTAAGGCTGCCCTGCTCTGTATTGGCCGGTGTGCCGGCCTTGAGGCGGTTGAGCACTTTCTGCCATAACGTCTCGTAAGGGATAACTTCCCAGTCCTGCACTTCGTTGCCCTCCAGCTCGGCATACTCCACCATTTTGCGGTAGTATTTCAGGGCCATGTGTTTGGTGCGGTCGTATTTGAAGTCCTCCTTTTCCATGACCAACAGCATCTTGATAAAGCAAGAGCTTCGGAAGCTTTCATCCTTGCGCAAATAGCGGCTGCAATAGACGTTCAGTGCTTCAGAGCGGTTGATAATGTTGTCGTATTCTCCCTTCTCCAAAAGGTAAAGCACCTGGATGATGAGAATGGAAACGTTGAACCCCTTCTTGTCTTTGGTGAAGTTGGGTACTTCGTTGAGGAAACGAAGCAGACGGAACTTCCGCTTCTTGTTGTTCTGGAGCAGGCTGCGGTCAAGCCCTTCGGTTTCAAAAATGTAGTTGAGGTAAGCTTCAAAAATCTTCCACTTTTCCTGACGGTTCTCAGACGTGTAGGGAAAGCGCACATGGTTAACCACTTTGAAGTAGATACCCGCCGCGTTGATGTAGTTCTCGGTGTGCATCGCCAGCAGGAAGTAGTATTCCAGGAACACAAACCAGGCATTCTTACCTTCCTCAAAGAGCTGCAGGCATCGCTCTGCATTTTCCTTGCCCTGTTCGTAATCGCGCAATTGCACGTAGCAGTTGAGCTTGATCAACGCGATGTGGGCCAGGTTCTTCTGCTGGTTGAAGGGCGGGTTGTCAGCCAGGTACTTTTCTGCGCGCTCGCAAACCTGAACGGTCCCGGCAAAATCACCGCGGATCTGCCGCGAGAGAATTCCGATTTGATAGAAGTACCAATGCAACTGGTAAGAGTCATTGGCTTCTGTTAGCGTCTGAACCTCGGCCAGGTATTGATCCGCAACAGAGGCGAGCTCAACTTTAACCGCAACAGAATTGGCAAACTGAATGGTAAGGCGCTGGTACAATTCCTCCGCGCGCATTTCAGCCAAAAGGTTGGCCTGCGCATGGTTGGCAATTTGGACAAACTCTTCGTACTCCCGCTCTTCGCCTTCCAGGCTGGCATGGTTCATGAGAATGCGGGCGCAGCTTAACACCATGTCGCTGAACCGGTGCTCCTGGGCCACATTCATGATCTTGCGGGTCATTTTTATGGCAGACTGCCGGGCTCCATTGCCCAACAAAATGCGCACTAAAGCCCAATTCTTGTTGCAGGTATAGTGTGCCCGATGATAGCCCGAAAACGAAGGATCGTTTGCGTCCAGAAAAAACAGCGTGTTGAGCAAACGCTTGCTGAACCGGCTTTTTAACTGGCGGTATTTGTCGTCCAGCGGCGTTGTGGCGTACAAAAATTCGGCGGCCTCTTCATCCGATGTGAATTTTTCTGAAACCAGGCCATCGTAGAACTCATTGAACTTGCTGTCCTTTTTGTTCAGCAAGCTTTTATCGAAGATCTCAATCTTGCTGACCCTTTTCTTGGTCACAATTTTACTGATCTCAATTAAATTCTTCATGTGAAACCGCTCTTAAGTTCTGATAATCAAGAAATTGTCAAAAAACCCTTATGCATTCAATGCCTGATGGCCGCTTAAATCTTGTCACAAAGATAGGCGCAAACAACAGTAAGCGCAAGAGCCAAGATTAGCTAAAAAACGCTGGAAGCCTTGAAAGACGTGAGTTTCCTGGTCTCAAAAGGTTTTTAACGCCAAAACAGGTCATCGGTCACTTAATACGGAGCACATGCATCAAAGTTTCAGTGCCTATGTGAGGCATTTATGCGCTCAGTAGGGAGGTAATGAATGGGTTGTACGAAATAAATGCGTCACCACAGCAGATAGACTGTAACCTCTTGCTCCCATTTACCGAATACATTGCCTACAGTCATTGATTGCATCAAAACAAGATTATTTATGGAACGCATGCTCTACTCTCTCCTGTTTGCTCTTGGGTTTCGCAACATCGTCATCATTGACATGGACGAACTCTGAAACACTTTGCCCGCGGTTGGTGCAGGCTAGCCCCCGTCAGGCTGCGTCATCCGCATTTGCGGCAATCTGCTTGTTGTTTTTTTTCGTGAGTTTATTGGTTCGTACCGTTTAAAAAGAAGGGCGCCCTAATCAGAGCGCCCTTCTTTTTTGGATCAGGATGAACAAAAATCCCAAACGGTATGGAACACCTGGTTGTACGTTCTCTTTTACAGCGTACAAAGTCAAGTGTTAATCAATGGGCAAGCCTTGTGTTGGGGAAAGGCACCGGCGCCCCAGCGACATTTCAATTGCGGGCTTACGCAACCACCTTGAGCTTGGCAATCTTTTCTTTGTTCAACTTGGTTTCTACATAGTCACGGGTCAGGTGAAAAACCTTCACATCGGGCTGTGAGGGGAGTTCGAACATGGCATCCACCATAATGGCCTCGCAAATGGAACGAAGGCCGCGTGCGCCAAGTTGGAATTCCATGGCTTTCTGCACCAGAAAGTCAATGACATCCTCATCGAGGGTGAGGGTAATGCCTTCAATTTCAAACAGTTTTTTATACTGTTTGATCAAGGCATTTTTCGGCATGGTCAAAATAGCTTTTAGCGCTTCCTCATCCAGGGGTTCCAGGTAACTCAGCACCGGCATGCGGCCGATAAGTTCCGGAATAAGTCCAAAGCTGCGCAAGTCCATTGGGCTGACGTAGCGCAGCAGATCTTCGGACTCAATCTGTGCCTGGTCATCCGGGGCGCGGAATCCAATGGCCTGCTGTTTGTGCGTGCGGCGGCTGATGATCTTTTCAATGCCTGCAAATGCCCCGCCACAAATGAAGAGGATGTTCTGCGTATTGAGTTTGATCATCTTTTGCTCCGGGTGCTTACGCCCGCCTTGCGGAGGCACGAACACTTCGGTTCCTTCCAGCATTTTGAGCAACGCTTGCTGAACCCCTTCGCCCGAAACATCACGGGTTATGGACGGATTGTCGCTTTTGCGGGCAATCTTGTCGATTTCATCAATATAAACAATACCCTTTTCTGCAGAGGGGATGTCGTAATTGCAGACCTGCAACAACCGGGTTAGAATGCTCTCCACGTCTTCACCTACGTAACCGGCTTCCGTGAATACGGTGGCATCCACAATGGCAAAAGGTACGTTTAGAAAACGCGCAATGGTTTTAGCAATCAGCGTCTTGCCCGTGCCCGTCTCGCCCACCATGATGATGTTGGATTTTTCAATCTCCACATCATCCGCCTTTTTTTGGTTCAGGCGTTTATAGTGATTGTAAACCGCCACCGAAATGATCTTTTTGGCTTCGTCTTGTCCAATGACATACTGGTCCAAAAATTCTTTAATGCTGGCGGGCTTCAGCGAATTGGGCATGCTGAACTTGGCGGAGGCTTCCGACTGGTTGAGCTCTTCGTCCACGATTTGCTGGGCCTGGGTAACACAACTTTCGCAGATGTGCCCATCAATGCCCGCAATCAGGATGAGGGTCTCGTCTTTGTCCCTTCCGCAAAAGGAACATTTGGACGTTTGCTTCCTCTTCATGGTATCGTCTTTCATAACCTTGTTCTACGGCTCGTTAATCGCGCTTGCTGCGTTCCAGCACTTCATCGATCATGCCGTATTCCTTGGCTTCTTCAGCACGCATCCAATAATCGCGGTCAGAGTCTTTTTCAACCTTTTTGACGGGCTGGTTGCTGTGCTTGCTGATGATTTTGTACAACTCCTCTTTCAATTTGAGGATTTCTTTGAGGGTGATCTCCATGTCTGATGCCTGGCCCTGTGCACCGCCAAGGGGCTGGTGAATCATGACCCGGCTGTGGGGCAGGCCAGAGCGCTTGCCGGCTGTGCCTGCGCAGAGCAGAACGGCAGCCATGGATGCAGCCATTCCCGTGCAAATGGTGGCCACATCCGGGCCAATATACTGCATGGTATCGTAGATTCCCAGGCCGGAGTACACCACGCCACCAGGGCTGTTGATGTAAATCTGAACATCGCGCTTAGCATCAACGGATTCCAGGAACAGAAGCTGGGCCTGGATAACATTGGCTACGTAATCGTCAATGGGAAGGCCCAGGAAAATGATCCGATCCATCATCAGGCGGCTGAACACATCCAAAGCCTGGACATTCAGTTGGCGTTCCTCGATAATGTATGGGGTCATGGCGCTAACCGTGTGACCGCCTGCAGCCATGCTTACGCTGGCATACTTTTCCAGGTGCATGCTGGAAAAACCCAGATGGCGGGTCGCGTACTTGACAAATTCGTTGGATTGGCTCATAGTGGATTAGAAATTCATATTAAGTTTAGAAACGCTGGTATGCGACTGGAGTACCCGTGTTAACTCAGTCTTCGGCAGCAAGGTCTTCAGCCTTGAGGGACTTTTCGTAATCCTCCAGGCTGACCGGCTCATCGCTGATGGTGATGGCCTGGTGCAGAACATTAAAGACCCGGGCATCCAGGATGCCCGAATGGACCTTTTCAAGGTATTCCTTGTCCTGCAGCAAGCGGCCCACCAAGCCGTTGAGATCGTCATCATCCAAACTCTCAAACGCAGCGCCATAATGACGGCGAACATCAGCTTGAACCGCGCCTTCAATCTCTTCGCGCGAAACCGACAGTCCGTTATCAGCGGCTACCTTGTTGTAAATTAACGACCACTTAAGGTTTCGGCGGAAAAACACGAAATCCTCGTCCACCAGGGTTTCGCCCTCTTCCTTTTGGGTCTGCAACCACTTCTTCAAAAAGGCATCGGGCAGCGGGATCTCAGTAGCATCCAGCAAGTGCTCCACCAATTTGTCGTTGAAGGTCCGGTCAGTGCGCTGGTTGTACACCCGGCCAAGCTCCGTGCGGATGATGCCGCGCGCTTCTTCTTCGCTGCTGACTGCTCCCTGGCCAAAAACCTTGTCCAAAAATTCCTGGTTGACTTCGGCGGGGATGTTGCGCTTAATGCCTGTCAGCTCGGCTCGAAAAGCTTTTCCGACGCTTTCTGTGTTCTCTTTAACGCCCAGCATATAGCGCACCACGGAGTCGTGTTCTCTGCCCAATGCTGCTGGCAAATCATTGAAAATGAGGGTATTGCCTGCCTTCATGCCAAGTGCCTTTGCAGCCAGATCAGCATCAGTAATCATGTCCTGGTTGATCACGGCATCTTTCATGACCCCACCGGGCTTGGTCTGGCCCGATTCGTCCAGTTCTACAAAGAGCAGGTATAGCAAATCGCCCGCAGCCACTTCGGTAACCTCTTTAAGGGTGCTGTTCTGGCGCAAAAGCCGATCCCATTCTGTGTCCACCATAGCCTCATCGGGCATAACCCGCTGGCGGGTAATTTCGGTGGAAGGGCTGAGTGCCGGGATACTAAAGTCAGGCCGCAAACCGAGCTCGTAGGTGAATTTATAGGCGACGGGAGCGTTGATGTCCAGAACAATGGTTTCATCTTCCAGCGGCAGCGGCCGGGCCAGAATCTGGATCTTGTTCTCGTCCAGGTACTTGGTCAGGTTCTCCCGAACCAGATTGTCCAGCTGTTCGGCCAAAACCTGGTTGCCGTAAATTTTGCGAACCAGTGTTTTGGGAACCTTGCCGGGCCTGAAGCCCTTTAACTGAACCTTGCGGCCCAGATCGCGAAGGGAATCCTCCAATTTGGTTTCGTAATCTTCCCGGGCAACCTCAATGTGCACGAGGGTGCTGAGGTCACCTGTTTTTTGCTCCTGAATGTTCACGTTAGACGTACCGTTCTAATGAATGATTTCGGTTTACCTGGTCGGTTTGGTTGGTCGGATTTCCTGGTCAGTATGCCTGGTCAGTTTACCTGGTCGGTTACCTCCATACAAGGCCAGAAAGTGCGGATGAAGGGACTCGAACCCCCACGGCCGAAGGCCACCAGATCCTAAATCTGGCGCGGCTACCATTACGCCACATCCGCATGAAATCTGCCCGCTACGGACCAGAACCTGGCAGGTTAGCGCTGAGCAGACCGCCCTTAGACAGCGCTGCAATTTGCTTCCCGCTTTGGAACCCGAACAATCGCGCAAAATTACTCCTTTTGGGGCGAAACCCGAACGGATTCTGCTATTCGGACCTTAGATGCAAAAGGTTGTGCTTATTTTAGGAAGGCGCAGCATAGTCGGTGGGCTAAACAGGATTACTCCATTGAACAAATGCTTGCTCAAAAGCCCTCTAAAAGCCTGATAATCAGCCTTGAGTACTATTACTTCTAAAAACTACTCCGATTCGGAGGCCCGGCTTATTGCCCGCGAGTACCGCAATCTCCTGCGGGCGTTTAAGCCCGCGTTGAGCAAGACGGAAAAGAAGTTGGTGCGGACTGCCTTTGACATGTCCGTGGAGGCCCACGCCCAAATGCGGCGCAAATCCGGCGAACCCTACATTTTGCATCCCATTTCCGTCGCGCAAATTACGGTTTCCGAAATGGGTCTGGGCGCAACTGCGGCCATTTGCGCCCTGCTCCACGACGTGGTGGAAGACACCGAAATCAGCCTGGAAGAGATTGAACGCGAGTTTGGCAAGAAAACCGCGCGGATTGTGGATGGGTTGACTAAGGTGAACGCGGTTTTCGACCTGACCAGCACCGTGCAGGTAGAGACGTTCCGCAAGCTGCTTTTGTCGCTGGCCGACGACGTCCGGGTCATCCTGATCAAAATTGCGGACCGGCTGCACAACATGCGGACCATGGATTCCATGCCGCGCGACAAGCAGTTAAAAATTGCCTCGGAGACGCAGTACCTCTATGCGCCCCTCGCCCACCGGCTTGGCTTCTACGTGATCAAATCGGAACTGGAAGACCTGGCCATGAAGTTCCGGGATACGGAGGCTTACGAGGACATCCAAAACAAACTCAACGCCACCCGGCGGGAACGCACCCGCTACATCAACGAATTCATCAAGCCTATCCAGGCCATGCTCGAAAAAGAGCAGATTAAAGCCCGGGTTTTTGGCCGTCCCAAAAGCATCTTTTCCATCTGGAACAAGATGAAAACCAAAGGGGTAACCTTTGAGGAGGTCTATGACATTTTCGCCATTCGAATTGTCATTGACAACATGTACCAGAACGAGAAGTCCATCTGCTGGAAGGTGTACTCCATTGTTACCGACTTTTATCAGCCCAACCCCGACCGCCTGCGCGACTGGATCTCCAGCCCAAAAAGCAACGGTTACGAGAGCCTGCACACTACCGTCATGGGGCCGAAGGGCCGCTGGGTGGAAGTACAGATCCGCACCGATCGCATGGACGAAATTGCCGACAAAGGCTTTGCGGCCCACTGGAAGTACAAAGAAGGCACCCAGGATCAGGCCCTGGACCGCTGGCTGCGCGACATTCGCGAATTGCTCAAGAACCCTTCGAACAATGCCCTGGATTTTCTGGACGAGTTCCAGATGAACCTCTACACCAACGAGATTTACGTCTTTACCCCTAAAGGCGACCTGAAAATTCTGCGCTCCGACGCCACCGCGCTGGACTTTGCGTTCAGCATCCACACGGACATCGGCACGCAGTGCATCGGGGCCAAAGTGAACCACAAACTCGTGCCCATCAGCCATGCGCTGAGCAACGGGGATCAGGTGGAAGTGATCACGTCCAAGAAGCAAAAGCCCAGCGAAGACTGGCTGAATTTCCTGGTCACATCCAAAGCCAGAGCAGCGACTAAATCGGCCCTCAAAGTTGACAAGCGCAACCTGGCGGAGGAAGGGAAGGATATGCTAAAACGCAAGTTCAAGCAATTGGGCGCCCACTATGACGAGCACAACATAAACTTTCTTATCAGGCACTACCGCCATCCCTCGGCCATGGAGATGTTCGCGGACATTGCCACCAAGCAGATTAAACTGCCTGATTTGAAGTTTTTCCGCCTGGAAAACGGCCACTTGAGTGTCGCACCCGTGGACAAAAGCGCACTCAAACCCATTCTCCCGGAAAAAATTGGTGCCAAAAAGCCCAAAGAGACGGAGTTGTTGGTTTTTGAGGATTTTGATGGCCCGCTGCAATACCAGTTTGCCCATTGTTGCAACCCGATTATCGGCGATGATGTTTTTGGCTTTATTACCGTGGATGGCGTCGTCAAGGTGCACCGCACCAATTGCCCAAATGCCATTAATATGATGAGCAAATACGGGTACCGGATTGTCAAAACCCGCTGGACCCGCTTGAAAGAAGTGGCCATTCCCATTGATATTTTTATTCGGGGGCTTGACGGCATGGGGTTGGTGCAGGCCATAACGTCCATCATCAGTGGCAAGCATAAAATAAATATGCAATCTCTCAATATTGGGGCAAATGAGGGGGTCTTTGAAGGCAAAATTCGCCTGGCCGTCCTGAGTACCGACCAGCTCCGGGAGTTGATTGACGAGCTTAAGCAGGTGGAAGGGCTCATCTCTGTAGAGCGAATGGACGTTAGTTAGGGTACTGCTGTAAACCCCCAAATCTTGGGTTATGCCCAGTTTGCCGCATCCTCATTTCCAGCAGCTAACTCCGGTGTTGCAAAATGGGCATGCCTTGGCTCTGAAGGTTGCAGGAGCACCTTGTCGGGCTGCGTTGGTAACCAAAGCCACTAAAGCTGCGTAGACTAAGTATAGCCTTTCGCCTGTGCTCTGCGATGTACCAAGACAGGCAAAACTGTCCGTTGTCCTTCTGCCGGCCTTATCTTTAACCCAGTCGGTTCTGCCCTGTCCGGAAATTCTGGTCAAGGACTGATTAATCCCTATCTTTGATGGAGTACCAAATCCAGAAAACCGAGGACGTCCTGATCCTTTCGCTGAAGGGGCGGTTGTTAGGTGAACACCAGACCATTCCGTTGTTGGAAGAAATTGAGGAAGAGATTGCCATGGGCTTTGTGCACATTTTGGTTGATCTCCATGACCTTGACTTCATCAACAGCTCGGGCCTGAGTTTCCTGCTGACTGTATTGACCAAAGTGCGAAAGTTGGACGGTGAAGTATTGTTGTGCAGCCTTAACCCGCTCTTGCAACAACTGATGATCACCACCAAACTCAACGCTTTCTTTAACATTGCGCCCGACCGCATGGCGGCACTGGCGCATTTTGAACGGGAAAGGACTTCCTCTTAAAGGCTATCGGAAATGATTGTAGATGTCCTGCTCGGTCTCCAGTGGGGAGATGAGGGCAAGGGGAAAGTGGTGGATTACCTTGCTGCTGACTATGATATGGTCGCGCGGTTTCAGGGAGGGCCAAATGCCGGCCATACGCTGATCCTGGAAGGTGGCCACAAATACGTCCTTCACACCATTCCTTCGGGAATTTTCTTTCCGCAAACGCAGAACCTCATCGGCAACGGCGTGGTTGTGGATCCGCTGACGCTGGAACAGGAAATTCAAAAACTGGAACAAGCCGGCCTCACCATTTCGCGCAACCTCTACATTGCCCGCAAAGCGCACCTGATCCTGCCCACGCACAAGATCCTGGATGCCGCATCGGAACAGTACAAAGGCCAGGGCAAAATCGGCAGCACGTTAAAAGGAATCGGTCCAACCTACATGGACAAAACCGGTCGCAACGGTTTGCGCGTCGGCGATCTGGAAAGCCCCGATTTTGAAGCCCGCTACGAAGAACTCAAACAGAAGCACCTCCGTTTGCTGGAGCTCTACCCCTACGAATTCCAATTGGAACCCCTTGAAAAAGCCTGGTTCCAGAGCCTGGAGCGCTTGCGTTCCCTCAATTTTGTGGACGGCGAGTACTTCATAAACGACGCGCTTCGCGCCGGTCGCCGCATTCTGGCCGAAGGGGCACAGGGCTCTATGCTCGACATTGATTTTGGCACCTACCCTTTCGTGACTTCGTCCAACACTATCTCTGCCGGTGTATGCACGGGTTTGGGGCTATCGCCCCGCACCATTGGCGACGTGATCGGCATTTCAAAAGCGTACTGCACCCGCGTAGGGTCCGGTCCTTTTCCCACGGAAGAAGACAATGAAACGGGCGAAAGGCTTCGCAAGGAAGGCGGCGAATTTGGCGCGACCACGGGCCGCCCGCGGCGCTGTGGCTGGATTGATCTTCCGGCCCTGAAGTACAGCATTTTGCTCAACGGGGTCACGCGCCTGGTCATTACCAAAGTGGATGTGCTCAATCATTTTGACGAGATCAAAGCCTGCACGGGCTACCGCCTGAATGGCGAAGTGACGGACCGGATGCCGTACAATTTGAACGAAACGCTCCCCGAACCGATTTACCGCTCTTTTCCGGGTTGGAACTGCTCGCTCAGCGGCATCGAGCGCTATGAAGACTTGCCCGAGAACCTGCTGACCTACCTGCGCTTTTTGGAGCAGGAACTGGAAGTACCCGTGGTTATGATTTCTTCCGGGCCGGAGCGCGAACAATTGATTCGCCGGCAGCTGGCAGACCTGACGGTTACTCCGGCGCGATGAACCCAACAGACGGAATGTTTGATGCGCTGCTGGCTGCCGCCCGCGGCTTTTCGCACGCGTGCCTGTTGCACAGCAACGGAGCTCCAGACAGACACCGCGACTGGCTGGTTGCCTTGGGCGCCCGCCGCGTTTACAGCGGCGATGTTTCCGGGCTTGAGGCTTTTGCTGCGGCGGGTTCCGGCTGGTTGTTCGGCTACCTCAGCTACGATTTAAAGAATGTGCTGTGCCAGCCCGAGCGCTCTGTTGGGCAATTGCATTCGCGGTTGCCGGATAGAATCGGGTTTGCCGAACTTTGTTGGTTTGAGCCCGAAGGGCTGGCCGTCTGCGAGCAGGGCGTGGTCAGGTTTCCGCTGGGCGGCGAGGCTTGGTTTCGGGAGAAGTTAGGGATGGCTGATGCCGGTGCTGCCGCTGCCGGGTCGGCTGGTGCCGGTGCTGCCGCTTCCGGGACAGCTGGGGCGGGTGCGCCCGTTGCCCCCGATTCCCCGGCCCCGTTGGCCGTTTTCCAGCCAGCAGCGCCAAGCCCCCACTTCCCCGCTTCCTATGATTTTACGCTGGCCGATTACACGGATAGGGTCGAGCGGCTGCGCGCGCACATTCGCGAAGGCGATGTTTACGAAGTCAATCTCTGTCCGCAGTTCTACGCTGCGAACGTGAACCTGGACCCGGTTGCCGCATTTGACAGCCTGAACAAGCGTTCAAAAGCACCTTTTGCCGGGTACTTTCGGGCAGAAGAGCAGCACCTTTTGTGCGCAAGCCCGGAGCGTTTCTTGCAGCGGCGGGGCAACCTGCTGCGCAGCCAGCCCATTAAGGGCACGGCAGCCCGCGGCTTAACGGCTGAAGAGGACGCGCTTTTGGCCGCCGGATTGTTGGCCTCCGAAAAAGACCGCGCCGAAAACACCATGATCGTGGACCTGGTCCGCAACGACCTGGCCCGCGTTTGCGAACCGGGCAGCGTGGCGGTTCCCGAACTCTGCGGCCTGCACACCTTCCCGACTTTGCACCACCTGATCAGTACGGTCGAAGGGCGGTTGCGCCCGGGGCAAGGGCTGTTGGATGTGCTGCGGGCTGCCTTCCCCATGGGCTCCATGACGGGTGCTCCCAAAATCATGGCGATGGAGCTCATTGAGCGTTACGAACACAGCCGCCGCGGGGTGTACTCCGGCTCGCTGGGCTACCTGGAGCCGGGGGGGGACATGGACCTGAATGTGGTCATCCGGAGCCTGTTGTACCACGCAGGTTCGGGTACGGCTGGTTGGGGGGCGGGGGGGGCCATCACGTGGGATTCGGAACCCGCCGCCGAGTGGAACGAACTGCACGTTAAGGCCAATGCCGTGCAGCAAGTGTTAACAGGGGAAAAAGCGACCCATTAAACGGCGGTTGGGAAAGCAGGTTAAATCGCGGGTTCAAATCTTTTTCTTGAAAAAATCCAGGGCAATCTGTGATTTTTCACCACCTTCTGCGAATAATGGTAGTGTTCGGCTTGGTTAGCCAGGCAACTTACCTGTAGCCATTTCCATTGGTATGTCCAATTCCCCATCACCTGAAGCATTTTTAAGTGTCCTGGATGCCCACAAAGGAATCCTGTACAAGGTGGCCCGCGCTTACGGTAAAACGGAACAGGATCGCCAGGATCTCATCCAGGAAACAACGTTGCAACTCTGGCGATCGTTCTCCAGCTACGACAACCAGTACCGCTACAGTACCTGGATTTACCGGATTGTACTGAACGTGGCCATTTCGTCCTATCGAAAAGAAAAACATCTCGAAAGCAAAACAGAACCCTTTTCAAAACATATTCTGGAATATGTTGATTCTAAAGCTGAACAGGATATCGAAAGCGCGGAAAAAGAAGAGCTAGTCGCGCAGCTTTACGCCTTTCTTGACGAATTGCGCGAATTGGATCGGGCGCTAATGCTGCTGTATCTGGATCAAAAAAGTCACAAAGAAATGGCTGCCATCATGGGATTTTCTGAGAGCCATGTTGGAACAAAAATAAATCGAATAAAAACTGCCTTGCGAAAAAAATTCAATCCGCAATAATCTATCCTATGGAAATCCAAGCTCTGCAACAATCCTGGTCGCGCTACGAAGAAAAATTGGATGAGGTACTCCGTATCAACCATCAACAGGCAACCGATATCGCCCAACTCAAAAGCCATTCGCTGTTGGGCACGATGCGGCCAGTTAAACTCTTTACACTGGTGGCAGGTGTCGTCTGGGTACTGCTCCTTAACACCTTGTTGATCGCCGGTTTCGCCACGTTCCACCCCTTTTTCCTGGTGTCCATGGGCATTCAATCGCTGTTTACCACCATCGCTATTTTTGTGTACCTCTACCAGCTGGTGCTCTTGCAGCGCACAGATTTTAACAAACCCATTTTTGCCGTCCAGGCTAAAATTGCCCGGCTTCAAACCTCCACGTTGTGGGTAACCCGAATCCTCTTTTTGCAATTGCCTGTCTGGACCACCTTTTACCTCAACGATACCATGATTGCGCAGGGCTCCACAGGTTTGTGGATCTTCCAGATCGGGGTCACGTTCTTGTTCCTCGTGGCAGCGTTGTGGCTGTTTGTGAACATCCGCATAGAAAACAAAGACAAGCGCTGGTTCAGGCTGCTGTTTCAGGGGAAGGAATGGACCCCATTGATGCAAGCCATGTCCTTGCTGGAAGAGGTGGATTCCTTGACGCGTGAAGCTCAAAAGAGCTGAAAGCCGTCGGCGAAACCCTAACCCCGCATGCGCCGATAAGCAAAAATTCCCCCCATGAGCGCAACGGACAGGCCCAGGAGGCCAAGGATGCCATAGAGCAGACTAATGTTTTGCTGCACCACTACAAGCATAACAATTCCGACCAGAAACACGGTAGGCACCTCGTTCCAAAGCCGCAAACCCGTGCTGGTGTAACGAAAAACGCCGCGGCGCTGTTGACGATAGAGCACATGCAGCGAAATGTTGTACCCGTACAAGAGCAGGACCAAACCCAGTTTCAAGTAAAGCCACACCGGCAGGTTGTTGTATTGCAGCAGCAGCCAGGTCCCAAAAAGAAGCGTCAAAATGGCGGAAGGCCAGGTGATTCCAAACAGCAAACGCTGGATCATGATGCCAAACTGCGCTTGCAAAATGCTGCGTTCCGGTTCCGGTTTGTCTTGCGCTTCGCGGTTATAGATAAACAAGCGACAGAGGTAAAACATGCCGCTGAACCAGGTGACCACAAAAATGATGTGCAAGGCGCGGACGTACAAAAGGTTCATGGAAAGCTTGGTTTGCCGAGCGGCCAGTTACCGTGGCAGCAATGCCGGCATCATGGTCAGGGGATAAAGACCCCTGGCAAAATTACCACTGGAGGACCACAATCAATGATCGTTCAGCGGCAACCCGCGCCGCTGCCATTCCTTCCAGTTGACATACTCCGGCGACACGCGCTGTTCCACCATCGTGATGCAATCCGCAACCGGACAGACCAATTGGCAGAGGTTGCACCCCACACATTCCTCTTCGATAATCGTATAGGTATTGTACGGATTTCCACGGTCCAACCGAATGCTCTGGTGCGAAGTGTCTTCGCAGGCAATGTAGCACAGTCCACAGTGGATGCACTTGTCCTGATTAATGTGCGCGATGTGGTGGTAATTGATGTCCAGGTCTTCCCAATGCGTGATGTTGGGCACGGACTTGCCGACAAAATCGCGGGTATGGACAAAGCCTTTCTCGTCCATCCAGTTGCTCATGCCCTCGCACAGATCCTCGATGATGCGGAAGCCATGGGTCATGGCCGCGGTGCAAATTTGTACGGTCGTGGCGCCGAGCAACATGAATTCCACCGCGTCCCGCCAGGTGCTGATTCCGCCAATGCCGGAAATAGGAACGGTGGAAGTGAGCGGGTCCTGTGCAACGGTAGTCAGCATCTTCAAGGCAATAGGCTTGACCGCAGGGCCGCAATAGCCGCCGTAAACGCTCTTTCCCGCCACATAGGGATTGGGCACCAGGGTGTCCAGGTCAACACCGGTTACGCTTTGGATGGTATTGATCAGGCTCAGGGCATTGCTACCTCCTTCTACGGAAGCGCGGGCAGTAGGAACTACGGAATGCACGTTGGGGGTCAACTTGGTAATAACCGGAATGGTGGCTTTTTCCATAACCCATTCCACCACCATTTTGGCGATTTCCGGGTCCTGCCCTACCGCCGCGCCCATGCCCCGCTCCGTCATGCCGTGCGGACACCCAAAATTGAGTTCGAAGCCCATGGCCCCGGCGTCTTCGCATTGCCGAATGAGCGTGTGCCAGGATGCGCGGTCGTTGTCGGCCATGAGCGAAACGATCATGGCGCGATCCGGATAGCGTTTCACGACTTCGGTGATCTCGCGAAGGTTCAGGTGCAGCGGTCGGTCGCTGATCAGTTCAATGTTGTTGAAGCCCATCATCCGCTTAGATCCGTAATTGACCGAAGAATAACGAGATGATACGTTCTTGACCTGCGAACCGAGCGTCTTCCAAACCACGCCACCCCAGCCGGCATCGAGCGCCCGCATAACATTTATTATCTTATCGGTAGGCGGGGCACTGGCCAGCCAGAAGGGATTTGGAGAGCGGATGCCCAGAAAGTCAGTGGAGAGATCTGCCATAGGGGTAGGTTGCGTAAAAGCAACAGAAAGTTGAGCGGAACACACCCAGCCAATTCCGAAGATAAGACGGATTTTAGACTGCGTCGTACTTATGATGCCTACAAAGAAAGGGTCATTTCTCCGGGAGAAATGACCCTTGAATCGCTGCCAAACAGCAGACCTTTAGCTTGCAGTTCAGCGAACGATGTCCACAAGCTGTTGAACGTGTCCGTCTAATTCAAGCAGGTACAATCCCGGGGCAACCCCGGAGATATCCATGCACAGTGGCACATTGGGTCCAGCATCCAACCAGGAAGTTGTCAGAACCGATTTGCCCATGAGGTCAACTAAACGGGTCAGGATGATCTCCCGATGGTCAGGTCTGCCTGATAACACCAGATAATCAGCAGCAGGATTGGGGTACACAACCAGGTTTGGAAACAGTGATTCCTGGCGAAGAACGGGTACGGTAAAGGATGCAAAGGCTGAAAAGGGTGTTCCATTCACCGGACTGGTATTGCAAGCACATCGAACGCGCCAATCCCAAGTAGTCCCAGCACCGAGCAGGGCATAGGGTACCAAGGTGGTGGAAGGCTCCGGTCCGAACAAGTTCTGGGTTCCCGTGGGACCAGGCGGCGCGATGCGCGTACCTTTAATCTGACAGGCCGTGGTGTTGTTGACTGGGTCCCAGTCGAGTTTTACCCGGGTTGCCAGCAATTGTGAGCTCAGGTTAATCGGCGGAATACCTTGATTACACGGAGCCACCTGGAAGGTGTCCGGAAAACTGAATATGGAGGAAGCGCTTTCAAACTCACCGCAAGTACTGGCAATTTGCCAAACATATTCCCCTACTCCTAATGGCACCGTCGTAAACGAAGCGGCCGAAGAAGGAACTGGAAAATCCTGCGGCGGTCCGCCATCGGCGATTAACCTGACGGTGTAACTGGTTGCTTCCGGATTGGGAATCCAACTCAAGCGGGCTTGATCGCCGGGCAAAATTTCAGGGTGCTGCCAGCCTGGTGCTTCACAAGGAGGAGGCTGGAAACTCAACCCTGGATCCAGCGATTGAAATTGAATGATTCCACCAGCAGGACCAAAGACTTCGATGAAGTTATCCAGGGCTACAGCCTGATAAGGAAAGTTTGGAACGCCCAGGTACTGATTGTATATGTCCCAAACCAACTGATCAATGACCTGTTCCTTTTGCTGTCCGGGAAAGGTTGGAACCTGCGAGATAAAAAGCCCGGTGGGGCCGTTCATCGTTACCCGAACAAAGCCTCCACTTGCAACGCCGTGTAAGTCCAATCCATTAGCTGTCATAGCCGGAGAAAAGGGTCCACCGGCTTCGTTAGGGTTGTGAATGCAAGACAATCCCCCGTCAATCTCCAAGGCACAACAGCCGAGCATGGTCGGTTCGCAAATTTCATTGGAGACATGCTCTTTGGTAATGTCCACAAATCCACTTGCCGGAATAAGGACGCTCCCCCCCATCACGGATTTGTCCGCAGCATACGAATTGGTGATGGGATAGGGCGTTCCGTTGTTCAATTCTGTATAACCCATGGGATCCGGGACCATAACAAAGGTATAGTCCTTCAGGATCGGAAACGGGTTGGGATTGAATACGCGCCAAGTCATGGACACAGAGCCCGTTGGAGGTATCTCTGCAATGGGCGTAAGGGGAATAATCGTAACATCGGCTATGGATAAGGTCTGTGAAATGGAATCCGGCCATGGGCCATCCGGACCAACGACCTGGCCTACTATATGCAGGCTTGTTCCCAGAGGGAGTGGTCCTGATAACTCCACCCGAACCGGAACTAAAACATCACCCCCGGGACCCAGCACCGGGATAAGAATTCCTGGAAGCAACGTATCCAATAACCTCATGCCACTCGGCACGGGAGCTACGGAACGCAATTCAAGGGCTACAATCTCTGTTTCAATCGGGCTGGCATTGCGGATGAAAACTTCTACGGTAACCGTGTCCAATCCTGTTAAGATTCCGGAAACCACGGAGGAACCCGGTCCAACCCGCCCTTTCTTTCCGTCCCGCTTGCCCATGTCATCCCCAGGGGGGGGGCACCAGGATGGCGGTAAAACAGGCGGCGGACAATCTGCCATCTCTTTCCAGTTATCCTTAACCAGGTTAATAATTCGGTCTTTTAGGTTCTGCGCTTTAACATCATTTCCTGCCGCAACGGCCTCAGCATGTTTGTTGGTTAGTTTATTGTACTTGCCCTGGAGCTTCATGCAATTGCATGCCATTGCATGAGCAGGGAAGGAAAATACAATTACACCTAGACAAATATACTTAAATAACTTTTGTAGTGCGTTTTTTTTCATGATTTTATAGATTTAAGTCAACTCCAAAAATCGAAACAAGAGAAAGCTACAAAAGATTACAAGGTCCCCACCTCTTCAGATAGATGATCTTCATCAGCAATTTGACAGCAAGACAATTTGGATGATTGCCAGAGCAATCATTCGCCGTGTTCCAGTTTTTGCCTCGACCTTTAGAAGTCAGGAATGACTTCCAGCCAAATAAATCAGGATGCTCGCAGCGCCGTCTTTGCCAGCCTGCACGGCATCCACAACTTCGCGGCCGCCGTTGACGCAATCGCCGCCGGCAAAAACGCCGGGGAGGTTGGTCCGGGTTTTGTCGGCTACCTGGACGCGCCCCTGCTTATGGGCCAGCGATAAGTTGCTGACCAATGCTCCGAAAGGTTCTTGTCCCGCGGCTTTGATGACCATGTCCACATGCATTGCGAAGGTCTCCCCGGTAGGTTTGGGGCTGCGGCGCCCGCTTGCGTCGGGTTCGCCCAACTCCATGCGTTCGCAAACGAGCTGCTGAACCTTGCCGTCCAAGCCCAGCACTTCACTGGGTGCTGCCAGCCAGATGACCTGGCAGCCGTCCAGCTTGGCGATGTCCAATTCGTGCTGGGTGCAAGGCATTTCGTCTTGGGTGCGGCGGTAAACAAGCGTGACTTCCGAAGCACCGAGCCTGCGGGCTTGCGTAGCGGCATCGATGGCGGTCATGCCCATACCGATCACCGCTACTTTGTCTCCCACGGGCACGGCCGAGAAGCCCTCCGCGCGGAGTTGGTAAATAAACGACAAGGCGTCAACTACACCCTCAAGTGCTTCACCCGGAATGTTCAGTTGGCGCGCCTGCCCTACTCCGAAGGCCAGATAAACGGCATCGTACTGGGCTTGGAGCGTCTCCAAGGTCAGGTTCGCGCCGAGCGTTTGCTCGTACTGGATGGTTACTCCCCCGAGGGAAAGAATGTATTGAACTTCTTCTTCGCAGAATTCCGGCGTGACTTTGTAGGCGGCAATGCCATAGGTCATGAGGCCTCCGCCTTTGGGCTCGCGCTCGTAAAGGGTCACGTCAATGCCTTCGCGGGACAGGGCATGGGCACAACTCAGCCCGGCCGGGCCGGCGCCCACCACGGCAACACGTTTGCCGGTAGGGGGTTTTCGGGTGAACAGCGGCCAGCGAGCGGCCATGGCTTTTTCGGTGCTGTAGCGCTGCAACCGGGCAATGTTGATCGGGGGTTCGTGCATGAGGTTAAAGACGCAAGCCCCTTCGCAAAGTTTTTCAACCGGGCAAACCTTGCTGCAGCCCGCCCCCATGATGTTGGCCGAAAGGATGGTGTGCGCAGAGCCGCGGACGTTTCCCGTTGCTATTTGTTTGATGAATTTGGGTACATCGATGCTGGTGGGACACAACTTGGTGCAAGGGGCATCGTAGCAAAACAAACAGCGATTCGCTTCTACCAATGCGGCATCCAACGTTTCAAACGGCGGGTGAATGTCCTGGAAATGTTCAGCGTATGCTGAAGGGCTCAATCTGTTGTTCAATATAGCCATATGCTAACCAATGTTATGCATAACATATTTTATGTTATGCAGCAGCTAAAGCATCACAATCTCATCGTAACTCTCCGGACGCCTGTCGCGGTAAAATTGCCATTTGTTGCGCACCGTGGTAATGAGGTCCAGGTCAAATTCAGCCACCAACAATTCGTCTTTTGTATCAGAGGCACTGGCAATGATTTCACCCAGTGGATTAACAAAATACGACGTGCCGTAGAAATGGCCCAGATTCCAGGGTTTCTCGGTTCCAACCCGATTGATGCAGCCCATGAAATAGGCATTGGCGACAGCGTGAGCGGGCTGTTCAATCTTCCACAGGTACTGCGACTGTCCGACCGTTGTAGCGGAAGGGTTGTACACAATTTCAGCCCCATTCAGGCCGAGACAGCGGGCGCCTTCCGGAAAATGCCGGTCGTAGCAGATGTACACGCCTACCTTGGCGTACTGGGTTTGAAAAACGGGGTATCCCAGGTTGCCCGGCTTAAAAAAGAACTTCTCCCAGAAGCCCCCTGTTTGGGGAATATGCGTCTTGCGGTACTTGCCCAGATACGTGCCATCCGCGTCAATAACCGCAGCCGTGTTGTAATACACACCGGGTTGCTCTTCTTCGTAAACCGGCACGATAATCACCATCTGGTACTTGCGCGCATACTCGGCCATGCGCTCCGTGGTCGGTCCCGGTACCGCCTCTGCAGAAGCATACCAGGCGGGGTCCTGCCCAGGACAGAAATAGGGCGTGTTGAAGATTTCCTGAAGGCACAAAATTTGCACACCCTGCTTACCGGCCTGCTCAATGTAAGGCAGGTGCTTTTGCACCATAGCTTCTTTTATCTCGTCAATACTTCCTTCGCCTTCTGTCTTTGCAAGGCTGAGTTGAATAAGTCCGGATTTGATGATTCTGGCCATACTACAGATTGGGGTGTTGGGAATGGGTTGAGGTTGTTGCTGGGAGCGGTTTTGGTGGAAATAATTATAGATGACCGGCAACCTTATGCCGTTTAACAAAGCGGCCGTACCCTTTTTTAACGTGGCAGGCATTGTCGGCGATGGCTACCTGGCCGCGCAAGAGCACTGTTTTGACCTTGCCTGTCAGCTCCCAGCCTTCGTAGCCACTGTAATCAACGTTCATGTGGTGGGTGGTTGCGGAGAGGGTGTGTTTCTCATGGGGATCCAGCAGGATGATATCCGCGTCGCTGCCCACGGCGAGGGTGCCCTTCGCCGGAAACATACCAAAAATTCTGGCGGCATTGGTGCTGGCCACTTCAACGAACTTGTTCAGGCTGATACGCCCTTTATTCACCCCTTCGGAAAACAGCAACTCCATGCGGTTCTCGATGGCGGGATGGCCATTGGGGATTTTGGAAAAGTCGTCTTTGCCCATCAGCTTTTGCTCCCACCGGAAGGGGCAGTGATCGGTAGCCACGACTTGCACCAGGCCCTGGTTGAGCCCGGCCCAAAGCGCCTCCTGGTCTTTCTTCTGGCGAAGCGGCGGGCTCATGACCCACTTAGCCCCTTCAAAGTTTTGCTCGTAGAGCGAAGCATCAAGCAACAGGTACTGGATGCAGGTTTCCACAAAGATGTTCTGGTTGCGGCGGGTTGCGTTTCGCGCGGCATTGAGCGCCCCTTCGCAAGTGAGGTGAACAATGTAACCGGGACATCCCGTGTAGTGGGCCATGTCAATGAAGCGTGCGCTTGCTTCTGACTCTGTAACCTCCGGTTGTGAGAGGTAATGGTACAGCGGTGCCAGCTTGCCCTCCGCACGGTGCTTGGCGATCAGATAATCGATCATGTCGCCGTTGGTAGCGTGGACGTTGATCAGACCGCCGTGTTTCTTAACTTCCTGCATCAGCCCAACCATCTGGCTGTCGTTAATCATCAGCGCGCCTTTGTATGCCATGAAGATTTTGAACGAAGTGATGCCTTCGTTTTCGATCATGCCCTGAATCTCCCCGCGTGTGCGCTCGTTGAAATCCGTGACCGCCATGTGGAAACTGTAGTCGCCCACGGCGTTGCCGTTGCTTCTGCCCTGCCATTCGTCCAGGGCGCTTCGCAGGCTTTTACCCTGGGTCTGCAACACAAAATCGATGACGGTGGTGGTGCCGCCGAACAAGGCCGCGCGGGTGCCGGTTTCGTAGCTGTCGCTGCTGGAGGTGCCCATGAAGGGCATGTCCAGGTGCACGTGCGGGTCAATGCCGCCGGGCATCACGAGCAGTCCGGTTGCGTCGAGTACGCGATCAGCGGGCATGGACAACTGTTGCCCGATGGACGAAATTTTTTCGCCCGAAATGAAAACATCGGCTACATAATCATCAGTGGCAGTAATGATGCGGCCGTTTTTGATCAGGATGCTCATCGTTGCGTTGTTGCTGGGAGGTTCATCGCGCTGCACTTGGTTTCATCAGAAGGCCGTAAACAACCCCGCTCAACCCAAAGCCAACGAACCAGGCGTAGTCGTATAAGTTGCTGAGCCAAACCGGGAAGGTCGCAGGACCGACCCAGCCCACTGTGGTCAAAAAGCCCGGTACGTTGGGTGCGATGCCAATGACCAGGACCATGATGGCGATTGGATTGAAGCCTTTCGTAAAGCTATACAGCCCGCGGGCATCGTACAAATCGGGGAGTGAAAGTTCGCGGTGGCGAATGAAGTAATAATCGGCGATGAGGATGCCGCCGACAGGCCCGAGCAGGCTGGAATAGCCTACCAACCAAGTGAAAATGTAGCCGGTGGGATCGGCGATCAGCTTCCAGGGAAAGATTAATATACCGATAACACCCGTGATGTACCCGCCGATCCGAAAGTTGATTTTTGCCGGCCACAAATGCGCGAAATCGTTGGCGGGGCTTACGATGTTGGCAGCGATGTTCGTGGCCAGCGTGGACAGCACCACCGCGATCATGGCTAAGCTGACCAGGACTTTGCTTTCAAAGCGCCCGGCCAATTCCACCGGATCCCAAATGGTGGTGCCAAAAACAATGGTGGTGGCCGATGTGACCACAACGCCCACGAAGGCGAATAGGGTCATGCTGGGCGGCAGCCCCAAAATTTGTCCGTTGACCTGTGCCTTTTGCGACACCGCGTAACGCGTAAAATCGGGAATATTCAGCGACAGCGTGGCCCAATACCCCACCATGCCCGTGAGCGCCGGAAAGAAAAAGGCGAAAAACTCCGGCGTGCTTTGCAACCGCGACGGGGTGGCCAAAATGGGCCCAAGGCCCTTGGCCGCAACAATGGCCCAGACCAGCAGCGCAAGGGCAGCCAGCGGCAAAAACAGGGCTTTGAACACCAAAAGTTTCTTTATGCTGTCCACTCCGTAGTAAACCACCAGCATGTTTACTCCCCAAAAGATTATAAAACATATGGCTGGCCCGGTTTCCAAGGTCCAGGAGGGTGGAAAAACGGGCCGCAAGGTTGCCAGCGCAGGAATCCATAACCGCATCATCTGGTAGAGCGCATAGCCGCCGATCCAGGTTTGGATACCGAACCAACCGCAGGCCACAATAGCGCGGAGCATGGCGGGAATATTGGCTCCCACGGTGCCGAAACTGGCGCGGGCAAAGACGGGAAAAGGGATGCCGTATTTCGCCCCGGCATGCCCGTTCAAAATCATGGGCAGCAATACAATGGAATTGCCCAGAAAGATGGTCAGGATGGCTTGCCACCAATTCATGCCGCCGTCAATCAGCGAGCTGGCCAGCATGTAGGTGGGAATGCACAAACTCATGCCGATCCACAGCGCCGCATAATTCCACGTGGTCCAGGTGCGCTGCTGTTGCGCTACCGGAGCCAGATCGGCGTTGGACAAGGCGGAGTTAGCGTTCATGGCGTTTTGAGGCATGCGGATTGAATTCTACTCCGTCACCGCGGCATCGGCAATTTTCAGGGCTTCGCTGATGATGGCCAAGCCCTCGTCGATCTGCTCGCGGGTAATGATTAGTGGCGGCGCAATAAAAATATACGACCAACGCACAAACGTGTACAAGCCCAGTTCCCGCAACCTGGCGGCCACTTTCTTCATGACCACCATCTCGTCGGGTTTGGCGTTGAACGGCGCCATCGGCTCTTTGGTGTGGCGGTTTTTGACCAATTCGAGGCAACCGAGCAGGCCGGTGTTGCGCCAGTCGCCAATGGACGGGTGAAGGGCTTTGAGCGCTTCGATGCGGCTGTCCATGTAGGCGCCCATCGCTGCAGCGTTTTCAATCAGGCCATCATCCTCGTAGATTTTGATGGTTTCCAACGCTGCGGCGCAGGCCACCGGATGCGCTGAGTACGTGAGCCCGATGGCCATGACCACGTCGTCAAACTTGGCCGCCACCCGATCCGAAACCATCAGGCAACCGAAAGGCAAGTACCCGCACGTGAGGCCCTTCGCCATGCAAATCATGTCCGGCACGATGCCGTGGTGCTCAAAGCCGAACCACTTGCCGGTGCGGCCGAATCCGCTCATTACTTCGTCAATGATCAGCAAAATGCCGTGTTGGTCGCAGAGCGCACGGACGGCGCGGAGGTAGCCTTCGGGGTATTTGAGGCAACCGGAGGAACCGCTTTCGCCTTCGAGCAAAATGGCCGCGATGTTGCCCGGGGCCTCATAGGCGATGATGCGCTCCAGGCTGCTGATGGCCTCGCGCAGGTGGCTTTCGGCACCGTACTCCCAGCGGTAGGCAATAGGTAGATCGAAGTGCACGAAGTTGGGCGCCTGCTGGCTGTCCACGGGTAGTTTGCGCGGGTCACCGCTGGCGCTCATGGCCGCGCTGCTGGACCCGTGATAGCTCTGGTAGCGGCTCAGAATTTTGTGCCTTCCGGTAAATAGCCGCGCGAGTTTAATGGCGTTTTCTATGGAGGTGGCGCCACAGAGCGTAAAAAAAGCTTTGTTGAGATCGCCGGGGCAGATTTCGGCCAGTTTTTTGCCCAATTCGCCGCGCACCTGCGTGACGCAACTAGGCGTGACATAGGCCACTTGCTGCATCTGTCTGACCACAGCATCTGTAACCCTTTGGTTGCCGTGGCCTATGTTCACGTTCATCAGGCCGCTGCTAAAGTCGATGATGCGGTTGCCGTCGCAATCGTACAAGTAAACCCCTTCGCCCCGTTCAATAGCCAGCGGCGAAATGCCCTTCTGCTTGCTCCACGAAAACAAGGTATAATCCAGGTTGTCCTGGATGACTTGATTGGAGGTAGGAAATTTTTCTGTCTTCATGTAGGCAATTGATACTATGTTTCGTAGCAAGAAGCTTAAGTCAGGAGTTCTTTAAAAAACTCAATCAACTTGTCTATTGTAAAATACGGATTTCGTTGATGTTTTGGCAAGTCAGTTTGGACATTTCTTCTAAATGCCTTTGCTCTAACAAGTGCAGTGTCCAAACGATTTCTCAATTCTTCGTAATGTTTGATCTTTGTCTTGTGGTAGTTTGGCCATTTAGATCTCAAATAGTGTAAGGCCTCTTCGCCATTTTGAAAACTTCTACCACAGTTTTCAAAATGCAAAATAAACCAATGTTCAATGCAAACTGAACTGAAAGCAATACAGAATTCTTCAGTTTCAATAATGCTGAATGCTGCTTGTAATTGTGGCCAGTTGTCATGGTCAAAAAATAACCATATTGAATCATATGCATTTTTTTCACCCATTGCTGTTCTCTTGCGCTTCCTGGCTTCTTCGGCTAGACCTTTGGGATCATTTTTTGAATTATAATCAATTTCTATTGAAACTGACCTTTGCAGTTTTCTTGGTAATTCACTCTGCAGGGATTTGGCATACAGATACTCTGTTATTCCTTCACAGATAATAAGAATTCTCTTATTTGGTAAACTAATCATCATTGCTCTGCATTTCTATGATGAAATCAGAATCGTTGATAATCGGTGTAGCTCCGAAGCGTCCTGATGAATACCACTTATCTAAAGGCGTGCCTAAACGAATGCCCTTAATGTCAGAGCACCTGAATAGCTTTGTGGATCCAAATTCATCCTTCTCTGTAAACCATACTTGGTCTCTTCGGAAGCTATCGTTGGATAGCTGTGTAATGTCGTGAGTTGCAAATATTAATTGTGAATTTATTGGATTTGTTATTTCGTTATGAAACAAATTTATTAAGAATTGAGTAATGCTTGGGTGCATGTTCTTCTCAAATTCATCAACGATCAAGACTCTTCCAGATTCCAACGCATCTAAAATAATTCCACCAATAACAAATAGACTTTTAGTACCAGTAGATTCCTCATCTATATCAAAATTTTCAATTCCTATCTTGGTGCCTCCATCAAAAATAAAATGCTGAGTCTTTATATCATATTTATACTGATCTCGAAAACTACTCCTGATGTCTTCCGGCATATTACTTGGAAAATTGTAGCTGCTCCAATCCACTTCTTCTGCCTGAATACCAATAATGCCAGTATCTAGAGCACAAATAAGTTTATTGAATCGCTTGGAAAAATTTGAATTCTTGTTCTCAGCAAGTCGTTTGGCATACAGTTTACTGAGAGAAGTTTCGCGATAATCCTCCAAGAAGGGAAAAACCATGATGCCTTTACCAAAAAAAGCAAACGGATCGAGTACGGACTCTACATTATTTTCAGCTGCTTTAGAAAGAAACAATTGATTTGGAAGCAGGAGCTTTTCAATCGTTTTTTTTCCTCCTTTGTAAGATTCTCCAAATTTTATCGGAATGCCTGATTGCCGGGAGAAAAGCAAAGTGCGCACAGAATTTGGAAAATGGTAAAGTTCCTCAAATTCAATTCTTTCCCTGGAGAAAACAACATGGTATTGATAAATATTTCCTCCATGGGATAATTCGATTTCCATCGATACGGGAGAGACTACATTGTTAACACTTAGCTTGAATGGTTCATACGGAGCAATTTTTTCGCCCGGCTTAAAACTGGAAGATCGCAAGACCAAATATTCAAGTGCCTTAAATGCTCTTAAAAATCCACTTTTTCCTGATGCATTCGGACCATAGATAACTGCTGTTTTTGTCAACCTGTTGTTGCCGCTTTGGAATGTGTTTGACTTCAGTCCTCGAAGACCTGTCTGTATCATTGAAAACTCTGCAACATCACGTATAGATCTAAAATTCTTTACACTAAAATTGATTAACATGTCATGAAATTTCTACAAAAGTCGCTGAAATCCGATTGATACACAAGGATTAAGAACCAAATTTGCTTTTTTTACGCAAATAATCGCCTTAGATTGAACATCCGTTCTTGTTCAGCTCATCCAGTTCACCCCTGCCTCCGGGTTCCACTTGACGGTGCTTTTTTTGAGCTTGGTCCAGAATTCGATGGAGCTTTTGCCGGTTATGTCGCCGACACCGAATTTGCTTTCGTTCCAGCCGCCGAAGCTGAACGGTTCCCGCGGCACCGGCACGCCGACGTTGACACCGATCATGCCCGCGCTGGCCCGGTCAATGATGTAGCGGGCCATGCCCCCGTTTTGCGTGAACACGCTGGCCGCATTGCCGTAGGGATTGGCGTTTTCGATGGCCAGGGCTTCATCCACCGTTTTGGTGCGCATGATGGAGATTACAGGCCCGAAGATTTCTTCTCGGGCCACGCTCATGGCAGGCGTAACAAAATCGATGACGGTTGGGCCAACGTAAGTTCCGTTCTCCTTGCCTTTGACGACTGCGTTTCGGCCATCCACCAGCACTTTGGCGCCGTCGCGCTCCGCTTCGCCGATGTAGCGCTCAATGCGCTCTTTGGATTCGCGGCTGATGACGGCGCCTAAATTGACGCCGGGCACGATTTTACGGGCTTCATCGCAAATTTTAGCGATGATGGCATCCACATTGCCCACGCCAATCATGGCGGATGCGGCCATGCAGCGCTGGCCGGAGCAACCGGACATAGAAGCCGCTACGTTCTGCGCGGTCATGTCGGGAATGGCATCGGGCAATACCATCAGGTGGTTTTTGGCACCGCCTAAGGCCAGGCAGCGTTTGTAGTGTTGCGTAGCGCGCTGGTACACAATTTTGGCCACCTTGGTGGAGCCAACAAACGAAACCGCTTGAATATCGGGGTGATCGCAAATGGCTTCTACGATTTCCACGTCGCCGTTAACAACGTTGAACACGCCGTCCGGCAGCCCGGCTTCGCGGAGCAATTCGACCAGACGGCCGCAGCTCAATGGCACTTTCTCCGACGGCTTCATGATCATGCAATTGCCCAGCGCAATCGCATTGGGAATGGTCCAATTGGGCACCATGGACGGAAAGTTGAAGGGCACAATGGAGGCCACCACGCCCAGCGGAACATGCTCGGTCCGGCACTCCACGCCTCGGCTGACCTCAAGCAATTCGCCCGTAACCAACTGCGGCAAAGACGTGGCAAACTCGGTCAGTTCAATGCTCTTTTCAATCTCGGCCACCGACTCGCCGTAGGTCTTGCCGTTTTCGCGGCTGATCAATTCAGCCAGCTCATTCAGGTTTTTCTCCAGCAAAGTCTTGTAGCGGAAGAAAACTTGCACCCGCTCCTTGATCGGGGTTTTGCTCCAACCGGGGAAGGCTGCTTGCGCAGCCTTTACGGCTGCGTCCAGGTCAGCCGCCGTGGACATGCCCAACGTGGAAAGCAGCGTGCCGTCCAGGGGGGAAATGACGTCCAGTGAACGAGAGCCGGAGGCTGGGACGGACCTTCCGGCGATGTAATTGGGGGTGGGGGGATAGGTCATGGGTAAGACAGATTTTCGCAGCACGGGAGGGCCGCTGCCGAAGCGTTAAAATAGGCAAGAAGGCTGGGAAGCTGCCTATGCGCTTCTGGACACCTGGATTGTGAACAACGTCAAAGACCAGTCAATTGGGCTCAAAAGAGGTACCTGGCAGCATTTTATGCACCATCGGGGAACGATCCCCGGTACGTTTACCGTTTAGTTCAGACAGGCCAGTGCAGCGCTGTTTGGTTGGTATTGGGATAGCCTATCTATGGAAAGATTTCTCTTGTGCTTAGCGGGGTTTCTTCTTACCTCGTCGGCCTTTGCCCAAAGTCCCATCATAGAGGGCTTTCGGGTAGTACAGGTGGGTGATGCTGTGCAATTGGACTGGTTCATTCCGCAGGGCCTGAGCTGCCTGAACATGGAAGTGCAACGAAGCGAAGACAGCCTGGCTTTTGCCACGCTGAACACCGTCTTTGGCTTGTGCGGCAGCAACGACAGCGATTCGCCCTACGACTATACGGATGCTGAGCACGATCCGGGACGGCGAACCTATTGGTACCGCATTTACGCCTCCAGCGGCACGGTGGTGTCGGAGGTCCTCCGGCTGAATTACCGGCAATTTGAACCTGGACAGCTGATCCTGAGCCCGAACCCGCTCACGGGTGCGGGGACCGCCCAGTACGTCAGCCTGAGCGGCGAGAACCTTCGCTTGCGCTGGGTGAACCTGCAGGGCCAGGAAATCAAAACGCAGTTGCCCGGAGCACCTGGGCAATTCGACCTACAGCGAAATGACCTGCCCGCAGGCGTTTACGTGTTGCAGGTCATCAGCGAAAACGGAGAAATCCGGGATACACAAAAAATGGTGCTGCCTTGAACATCCCGCCAGGACGCTATTCTGCCACCACCACGTAGTATTGCTTTTTGCCGCGCTGAAAGAGCAAAAAGCGGTTGTTGAGCAGATCGGCAGTGTTGATGACGCGGTCTTCGGCCAGTCCTTTGACCTTGTTGAGGGCCAGCGAGTTCTCCTTCAAAGCCCGGCGGATCTCTCCGCGCGAAGGCAGGACCGCGCTGTCGGCGAGCAGGTCAACCACGTTGAGGCCTGCGTCGAGCAACTGCCGCGACACGGTGAAGCGGGGCACGCCTTCAAAGACGTCGTCAAAGGTTTCGGCATCCAGGAGCGCCAACTCATCAGCGGTGCTCTGCCCGAACAGAATCTGCGAGGCTGCCTGAGCGGTGGCCAAATCCGAAGGACCGTGCACCCGAAGGGTCAGGTCTTCAGCCAGGCGGGATTGGGCCAGGCGCTGCTGCGGGGCCTGGGCGTGCGCTGCCTCAATTTCCAGAATGGTTTCGGGGGCCAAAAACGTGAAAATGCGCAGGTAGCGCAGCGCGTCTTCGTCTGACGTGTTGAGCCAGAATTGGTAAAAACGGTAGGGCGAGGTGCGCTTTCGATCAAGCCACACATTGCCTTGTTCACTTTTGCCAAACTTTTTGCCGTCCGCCTTGGTAATCAGGGGAAAGGTCATGGCGTACGCTTCGCCGCTGAGTTTGCGCCGAATAAGTTCGGTGCCAGTGGTGATGTTGCCCCACTGGTCAGAGCCGCCGGCCTGCAGGGTGCAGCCGCGGGTCTCATAAAGGTGCAGGAAATCGTAACCCTGGGCCAGCTGGTAGGTGAACTCGGTGAAGGAAATGCCAGTCTCGAGCCGCTTTTTCACCGATTCCTTGGCCATCATGTAATTGATGGAGATGTGCTTGCCCACGTCCCGGATAAAGGCCAGGTAGCCCATGTCTTTGAACCAGTCGTAGTTATTGAGCACTTCGGCGGCATTGGCCCCT